>NZ_JCBANC010000015.1:0-120881 GCF_059760815.1 Achromobacter sp. 1012554356
TCTCGTGCCAGTTGTCCAGCGCGAGCCAGAACGAATATTCGCGCGCGCGGACGGGCAACAGGCCTGGCGCAGCGAAGAAGCGGACGCGAACGCGTCTGCCTGAAATCGCCCGGCGCAAGGCCGTCAGGCGAAAAAAACGCGGCGCTGCCCCCGAAGGGTAAGACGCCGCGCTAAAACAACACGTGAACCCGGAGTCATCGGCCGGCACCGATGCCTTCTACCTGGATCACGCGATTCCAACATTCGTGCCTCATACTACTCACGCACGGTCCGACCGTGGCCCGCGCCGGGTCTCTAGTCCCTGCACTGGCTGCAACGTGATCAACGCCTGGCAGTGCGTCCACCCTTGCTGCTGGGAGTGCGTTACTGCCATATCGGCGGTGTTCCTTCCGGATAGCCGCCTGATGAGGAAAGTTTAGGACCTCGGACGCGTTTCCAGTAATTCTTTGTTGATAGTCTTCCATACCAGATTGATATAGGAAGCCCGTGCCTTCCATGCCCCTGCCCCAGCCAACCCTGCGCCATCGCCTCCGTAAGATCCTGGCGTTTTTCCCGCCGAACTGGTGCCTTGCCATCCTGGTGGCCCTCGACGGATACGCCTTCATGCACCCGGTGCTGCGCGAAGTCCGCGCGCGCGAATATTCGTTCTGGCTCGCGCTGGACAACTGGCACGAGATCATGCGCGTGGTCGGCCTGCTGGAGATTCCGCGCCTGGTGCTCGGCGTGGGTCTGCAGGTGATTGCGCTGGGCTTGATACTCAAGGCGCGCATCGCCTGGGCGTTCTCGCTGGTGCTGCTGATCGGCATCGGCACGTTCGCCATATTGGGCGATGGCGGCCGCGCGGGACTGGGCATCTACACGCTGGTCCTGGTGATCGCGCTGGTGGCGTACTGGCGGCGCTTCGATCGCGCCAGCGTGACGGCCGGCTCGCTGTTTGCGCTGGTCAGCGTGCTGTCGCTGATGATCTACGCGGTGTTCGGCACGCTGTACCTGGGCAACGAATTCAATCCGCCCATCCTCGACGCCGGCACCGCGCTGTACTTCTCGATCGTCTCGATGTCCACGGTGGGCTACGGCGACATCGTGCCGCATAGCGGCACGGCGCGCCTGTTCACGGCGTCGATTATCATCCTCGGCATTACCGTGTTCGCCACCTCCGTCAGCGCGATCGCCGGACCGGTGATCGGCGGCAATCTGAAACGGCTCGTCAAAGGCAGGTTTTCTTCGGCCATGAGAAAGAACCACATCATCATCGCGGGCGCGACGCCCCTCGCGCTGAGCGTCTACCAGGGCCTGCGCAGCCGAAACGAAGAAGTCACCGTCATCGTGCCAACGGGCATGGCGCACGACTATCCCGCAGCCGCCGACCTGATCGAAGGCGATCCCTCGAGCGTCGACGTGCTGCACGTGGCGGGTGTCGCGCGGGCGCGCTATGTGCTGGCGCTGCGGGACGACGACGCGGAAAACGCATTCATCGTGCTGGCCGCGAAGGAAGCCACCGGCACGGACGGCGCCAAGACCGTGGCGCTGGTCAACACCAGCAAGCATCTGGAAAAGATCCGCCGGGTGCAGCCCGACCTGGTGTTTTCGGTGCAACTGCTGGGTGCGGAAATGCTGACGCGCGCGATCAACGGCGAACCCATGGACAGCCAGGCCATCACGGACCTGTTCTTTGCCAAGCCGTCAGCCAACGCCAAAACCACTTGAACGCGATTGGGGCTCGCCCACCGGTTCGCCCGGCGGCGCGTGCTCGGCATACCACGTCACGAACTGATCCGACGGCATGGGCCGCGCAAACAGGTAGCCCTGGATGAACGCGACGCCGCGCCCGGTGAGATAGCGGAACTGCAGGTCGGTTTCGACGCCTTCGGCCAGCACCGCCAGGCCCAGGCGATGCGCCAGCGTGATGATGACGTCCAGCACCGGCGCGTCTTCGCCGGTGGGTTCGATGGCATGCACGAAGCCCTTGTCGATCTTCAGGTAATCCACCGGAAAGCGCTGCAGATACGACAGCGAGCAGTGGCCGGTGCCGAAGTCGTCGATGGCCACGCGCACGCCTTGCGCGCGCAGCGCGTCGATGTTGCGCCGGGCCTGGCCGTCGTCGGTGATCAGGCTGCGCTCGGTGATCTCCAATACCAGGGTCGGCTCACGCTGGGCGATGTTGGCCGAGAAGCGCTCGATGTCGACCGCGAACTCGGCGCACGACAGATGCTCGGCGGCAATATTGACCCCGACATGAAAGCCCGGCGGCGTGGCCCAGCCGCGCATGTCGCGCTCGATCAGCGCGAACAGATGGCGCGTCAGCGGGACGATCATGCCATCGGCCTCGGCCGCGGCAATAAAGATGTCGGGCCGCACAAAGCCCACACCGGGCCGCTCCCAGCGCAGCAGCGCCTCGACGCCGCTGCACTGGCCCGTTGCATGACCGTACACGGGTTGGTAATGCACCCTGAATTCATCAGCCCTGATCGCGCGGCGCAACTGCTCCTTGAAGGAACGGCGGTTCGCCTGCTGGCGGTACGCAACCACGGCCAGGCCGAATCCGAGCAGCGCGGCGGCGGGCAGGTAGGTCATCATCAATTGCTGCCACGCCTGCACGACCGCTTCGGGCGGTGCATTGACGCGGATGATCAGGGGCGCGCCCCCATCGGGGTTTATGGTCTCGCTGAAGACGAGTTCTCGGGACGGCCCGTTCGCGCCGTTGGAATCATTGTGGATGGGTGTGCCGCCTTCGCCCACCTGCAGATCGATCCGGTAATCGCGCAGGCTGGCCACGGCGTTCAGCAGGTCCTGCACGTAGCGGCCGTCGACCACCACCACGCCGCTATGGCCTTCGATGCCGGGCCGGCCCAGAAGGATCGCCGGACGCTCGGGCGCGAGCGGCGTGCCGGCAACGGTGAAGAGCCAGCGGTCGGGTGACACGCCGGACGCCCACTTGCGAAAATCCGAGACCGGGAAATCGGACCTGCCGACCGCCGACGAGCAATAGATGCGATCGCCACGAACCAGGATGAGCGATCGGATATACGGATTGAGCGTGCCCCAGCGCTGCAGGTCGGGCAGCGCCTCTTCGCAGGTCAGGGCGGTCAGCGGGGCCATCCGGTCCAGCAGCTGCCAGGCCTGCGCCAGGATGTGCTGCGTCTGCACCCGCACGATGCGCGCGGCCGACTCGGCTTCGAAGCGCTGCTCTTTCTGCGCGTGCCACCACGTCCAGGCGACGCAGGCGATCACCGGCAGCACCAGCGCCAAGGCCACGGGCAGATAACGCCACGAGGGAACGCGTTCCATCAGGCCTGATGTCGGCAAGGGGTCTCCGCGGCAGTTGGGGGCCATTAGTGCAGGTGCATCGTTGCGATGGGACACCATGTGCGGCGCTGCGTCAAGAACTGCGTGTGTGCGTGCGCCTTGCGCAAGGATCGGGTCCGCAACGCTGGCCGTACCACCGCCCGCTGGGCTATCGTTGACTGGCAAGCCCCTCTGCCGACGGCATGAGGCTCGTGTGTATTCGTTTCCCCTTAGCACGCCATTTACAAGGACGGATGATGAAGAAAGCAAATGCCTCCCTGCCCGCCGGCCTGACCGGCGCCAACGTCGCCTTCTGCCAGCGCCTGGCCCAGCTTGCGCAGGAAAGCCAGCAGCGCTGGCTTGAAATGGGCCAGCGTCTGGCCGGCGACACCACCGGCCAATACCTGGCCACCCTCTCCCCCTTGAAACCCGCCGCCAACTGGCAGGACGTTGCGCCCGCCATGGGCGAGCTGGCGCGAAAGCGCTGGCAGACGCAACTGGAAGCCAGCCAGGCGCTTACCCACGCCGCGCTGCAGGAGCAGGCCACCCTGGCCGCCGGCGTGGGCGAAGCGATGTGCGAATGGTTCAAGCAGGCCAACAGCGCGGCGGCCGACAGCTCGCCCTTCGCGCAGATGTGGTCCACGATGACCAACCAGATGGCGGCCGCCTGCGCCGCCATGCAGGACGCCCACCAGCAGGGAGGCCGCCATGACCGTTAAACGAACCGCCCTCATCACGGGCGGGACGGGCTGCCTGGGCCGCGCCATCGCCGTCGCGCTGCACGATGCGGGCCACGACGTCATCGTCACCTACCATTCCAGCGAAAGCGCCACGCGCGAATGGATCAAGGAAGAGGCCGCCAAAGGCCGGACCTTCGCCATGTACAAGGTCAACGTGGCGGACTTCGACGCCTGCCAGGCGCTGGCCCGCAAGCTTGAAGAAGACGGGCGCCAGATCGACATCCTGGTCAACAACGCCGGCATCACGCGCGACGCCAGCCTGCGCAAGATGAGCGCGCAGAACTGGGCCGACGTCATGCACAGCAACCTGGATTCCATGTTCAACATGACGCAGCCGCTGTGCGGCCCGATGGCGGATCGGGGCTGGGGCCGCATCGTGAACATCTCGTCGGTGAACGGCAGCAAGGGCGCGTTCGGGCAGACCAACTACGCGGCTTCCAAGGCGGGCATCCACGGCTTCACCAAGTCGCTGGCGCTGGAAGTCGCCCGCAAGGGCGTGACGGTGAACACGGTGTCGCCCGGCTATCTGGCCACGCGCATGGTGCAGGCCGTGCCGCCGGAAGTCATGCAGGAAAAAATCCTGCCGCAGATCCCCGTGGGACGGCTGGGCGAGCCCGATGAGATCGGCGCGTTGATCGCGTTCATCTGCAGCGATGCGGCGGGATTCATGACAGGCAGCAATGTGGCCATGAACGGCGGCCAGCATATGTATTGATGGCGGTTTGCCGGCGCTGCACGCGCCGCGCCGGCAAACCGCATTTCCTTGATTCATGTCCCGCAACACCGACCTCTTCCTGACCGCGCTGGCCCCCGCCATCTGGGGCAGCACCTATGTAGTCACCACGCTGATGCTGCCGCCGGGCTATCCGCTGACGGTCGCCATGCTGCGCGCCCTGCCTGCGGGGATTCTGCTGCTGTTGTGGGCCCGTGCGCTGCCGCACGGCGTCTGGTGGCTGCGCGTGTTCGTGCTTGGAGCGCTGAATTTTTCGGTGTTCTGGGCGCTGCTGTTCGTCGCCGCCTATCGCCTGCCGGGCGGCGTGGCGGCCACGCTCGGCGCGATCCAGCCGCTGGTCGTGATCGCGCTGGCCCGGCTGCTGTTGGGGTTTCCGGTGCGCGGGCTGTCCGTCTTGGCGGCATTGGCCGGCCTGGCCGGCGTGGCGCTGCTGGTGCTGACGCCGAAGGCGGCGCTCGACCCCGTGGGCGTTGGGGCGGGACTGGCCAGCGCCGTGTCGATGGCGCTGGGCACCGTGCTGAGCCGCCGATGGCAGCCGCCCGTCTCCGCGCTGGCGTTCACGTCGTGGCAGTTGACGGCGGGCGGCATCCTGCTGATTCCCGTCGCGCTGCTGGCCGAGTCGCCCCTGCCGCATTTCACGCTGGTCAACGTCATGGGCATCGCCTGGCTGGGGCTGATCGGCGCGGCGCTGACCTATGTGCTGTGGTTCCGCGGCGTGGCGCGGCTGGCACCTGCGGCGGTGTCGTCACTGGGCTTTCTGAGTCCGCTTTCCGCCACGGTGCTGGGCTGGGCGATCCTGGGCCAAAGCCTGTCGCCGCTGCAATTGGCGGGCATGGCGGTCGTGGTGGGCAGCGTCTGGCTGAGCCAGCGCGCGCAACGCCAAACCGAAGCGCCGATGGTGTCGCGGGCGACGCGCTGAGCTGGGTCCCTTGAAAGCGGGCGGCTGGCGTGTTGTCTTGCGCGGCGATCCAAGTTATAAATAAGAGTTATTCCCATTAACAATCTCGCCGCGCCGCCCGTCCATGGATTCCCCCGCGTACCAGAACATTCAACGGCTTTACGCGGAACACCACGACTGGCTGCTGGGCTGGCTGAACCGTCGCGTGAACAATCGCGCGGACGCCGCCGACCTGACGCAGGACACATTCTGCCGCGTGCTGACGTCGCCGTCGGCCACGCCCATTGCCGAACCCCGCGCCTACCTGCTGACGCTGGCGCGCCGCCTGACCATCGACCTGTGGCGCGCGCGCGACGTCGAGGCCCGCTATCTGGACGCGCTGGGGCACGAGCAGGAACCGGTTGCGGCCTCGCCCGAATTGCTGATGATGCTGAAGCAGGCCGTGCAGGAGATCGATGCCCTGCTCGACGGCCTGCCCGTTCCGGTCAAGCACGCATTCCTGCTGAACCGGCTGGATGGCATGACGCATCCCGCCATTGCCCAGGTGCTTGGGCTGTCGCTGGCGACGGTCGAGCGTCACGTGAAGCGCGCCTTTCTGCACTGCCTGGCCGCGCGCCGCGCCGCGGACGCGCCATGAAGACGCTGTCCGCCGGTGACGCGCTGACCGATCGCGCGGTCGACTGGATCGTGCTGCTGACCTCGGGGCGGGCCTCCGACCGCGACCGACAGCGCTTCGAACACTGGCTGGCCAGCCATCCCGACAACGCGCGCGCCTGGGCCGAGGTCGACGGCCTGATGCAGCAACCCCTGTCCCGGCTGCGTGACGCCACGCGCGACGCCCCGGGCCCGGCACGCGCGGCCCGCACCGCGCTGTTGCAGGCCAACGGGGTGAATCGCCGGCGCGTCTTGAAGCTGGCCATGCTGATGGCGGGCGTCGGCGTGGGCGCGCTGGTCACCGACCGCTACGTGCCGCTGGCCGGCCTGTCCGCCACCTATTCCACCCGCACGGGCGAACGCCGCACTTATGCGCTGGCCGACGGGTCCGTGCTGACGCTGAACGCGCGCTCTGCCGCCGACGTGCATTACGACGACGCGCAGCGCACGGTCGTGTTGCGCCAGGGGGGGCTGTACGCAGACGCGCATGCCGATGCGCGGCCGTTTGTGGTGCGCACGCGGCATGGCGAGGTCACCGCCGCGGCAGCCCGCCTGAGCATCAGCCAGTTCGACGGCTACTCCGTCGCGTGCGCCCTCCAGGACGCGCTGACGCTGCGGCCCCGGCGCGGCGATGCCATGGAATTACTGCAAGGCGCCTCGGCCGCGTTTGACGGCGACCGCGCCTGGGCGCGCGAAGATACCGCGCAGGCCGGTTGGCGCAGCGGCATCCTGAGCGTGCGCGATACGCGGCTGGAAGAGGTGGTGGAACAGTTGCGCGCCTATCAGGCCGGTCTGATCCGGGTCTCTCCCGAGGTGGCGGCGCTGCGCGTCTTTGGCGTGTTTCCGCTGGACGATCCGCGCCGCGCGCTGGAAGCGCTGGGCGACACGCTGCCCATCCGGATACATCGCTACGGGCCCTGGATGACGCTGGTGGACGCCGCCTGAAAAAAATTGGCCAGCAATGAGGGGATTGCAGATCGGTAGCCGTCATGACTTGTGACGCAACCGAAATCCTCTCACTGCTTCCTCTGCCAACATGAAATTTCCCCTGCCCCCCGGCGCCGCGCTCGTCGCCTGCGCGTTGAGCGCCTGCGTGCTGACCCGACCAGTCCACGCCCAGACCACGCCGGCCGCCGCGCAACAAGCCACCCTGGCGTACGACCTTCCGGCCGCGCCCCTGGCCGACACCCTCAGCCGCATCTCGCTGCAAAGCGGCAAGCCCATTTCCGCCGGCGCCGAACTGGTGGCGGGCAAGCAGGCCGCACCCGTGCGCGGCGTGCTGAGCGCCGAAGCAGCCGCCAGACAGGCGCTGGCCGGCACCGGGCTGGAACTCGTCGTCACCCGCAGCGGCGTGTTGACTGTGCGGCCGCTGCCAGCAGCCAGCGCGGTGACCGCGCTGGAACCCGTGGTGGTCACCGCCAACGGCGTGATTCCGCCCAGCGAAGGCACCGGCTCGTACACGATGCCGGAATCGTCGTCAGCCACGCGCATGCGCCTGACGATGCGCGAAACGCCGCAATCGGTCAGCGTCATCACGCGCCAGCAGATGGACGACCAAGGCATCGTGAGCGTCGCGGGCGCGCTGGAACAGACGCCAGGCATCACCGTCGTCCAGGACAACTCGGAAGGCTACAGCTTCTATTCGCGCGGCTTCCAGCTGCAGAACTTCCAGTTCGACGGGCTGCCCAGCCTGTCCAGCGACGGCGGCAACGTCCGCGACAACTACAGCATCACGAACACGGTCATCTATGACCGCATTGAAATCCTGAAAGGCGCAACCGGCCTGGTGAACGGCGCGGGCTATCCGTCCGGCGTCGTCAACTTCATCCGCAAGCGGCCCACGCAGGAGTTTCAAGGCAGCCTGAGCGCGGGCGCCGGCTCGTGGGACCGCTACCGCAGCGAAGTCGACCTGGGCGGACCGCTAAGCGAAAACGGCAAGATCCGCGGCCGCGTGGTCGGCGCGGCCGAAACCCGCGGCAGCTTCATGGATTACGCCAGCGGCAAGGAGTATGTCGGTTACGGCATCCTGGAAGCCGACCTGACGCCGCGCACCAAGGCGTCCATCGGCGTGGACTATCAGCAGAACAAGAACGACGGCACCAGCAACACCCATCTGCCGGCATTCTTCTCGGACGGATCGCAGGTCAGGTTCTCGCGGTCGACCAACCCCGCGGATAAATGGGCGTGGCGCAACCAGGACACGACCCGCGTCTTCGCGGACATCGACCACCAATTCGACAGCGGCTGGCGCGTCAAGCTGGCCGCGGCCCATCGCAACTACAGTTCGCGCGAATTGATCTCCGGCATGAGCAGCGCGCTCATCGACGTGGACACCCACAGCATCGACCACGGCTTCTACACGGGCGGCGCAGCCCGTTTCAACACCGACTCGCGCGAGAACACCATCGACTTCCAGGCGTCCGGTCCCTACACCCTGTTCGGCCGCCAGCACGAACTGGTGCTGGGCTACAACGCCGCGCGCACGCACTCGCAATCGAACCGCTACGACGGCAACACCGATTCGCTGATCGACGACGCCTTCAACTGGAACAACAACGCCGTCGAGCCCGACATGTACGAATGGTGGCTGACGCACAATATTCTGGTGAACCAGAAGATCCTGTACGGCGCGACCGTGCTGCGTCCCACGGATCGGCTTGGTGTCATCCTGGGCGGCCGCTGGACGGATTACGAATGGAGCCTGGACGGCAGTCTGGGTAACGGCCGCAGCTCGCATTACGCCACCACCGTCGACAACAAGTTCATCCCCTACGCGGGCATCACCTATGACCTGGATAGCCGGCACACGGTGTATGCCAGCTATACCGACGTGTTCAAGCCGCAGGCGTATAACTTCGACGCCAACGACCGCCAGTTGGACCCGCTGACCGGCAAGAGCTACGAAATCGGCGCCAAGGGCGAATATCTGGACGGCCGGTTGAATGCCAGCATCGCGCTGTTCCAGCTCAAGCAGGACAACGTCGCCGAACTGGATCCCAGCGGCGCGTCCACGCCGTCGGGCGGCACCGCCTACATCGCGATTCCGGGCGTGACGACGCGCGGCGTCGAACTGGAGGTGTCCGGCGAAGTCATGCCGGGCTGGCAGGTGAATGCGGGCTACACGTACAGCCGCTCGCGCGACCGTGACGGCAAGCGCGTCAGCACCACGCAGCCCGAACACCTGTTCAAACTGGCCACCGCGTACCGCCTGCCGGGCGACTGGCACCGTCTGACCGTCGGCGCGAACATGCTTTGGCAGAGCAATACGTATTTCTCGCAGGAAATCGGCGAGAACAATCATCGGTTCACGCAGGACGCTTTCGGCGTGCTGGGGCTGATGGCGGGCTATGACTTCAGCAAGGACCTGCGCCTGACCGTGAACCTGAACAACGTGCTGGACAAGCACTATTACTCGGGCATGGGCAGCTATAACTCGGTCTTCTATGGCGCGCCGCGCAACGTGTACGCGCAGCTGCGCTACAAGTTCTAAGGCTGATCACGTGGGCGAGGCACGCCGCGTGCGGCCTCCATCTCGGCCCGCAACGACATCGCATCCGGCCGCATGGGCAGCGCCAGCCGCCCCTCGCGGTCGATGGCGCCCCATTCTCCGCCCGTGACGTAACTGTGTTCGCCGTCGCGCGTGCGTTCGATGCGGCAACCCTTGCACACCGCGGCCAGGCCGCCCTCGAAGCGGTCGACCCAATCGTAGGGCGTGGCCAGCACGCGGTTGAGCTGCTTGTCGTAGTAGGCCATGCCGCCGGCCCACGGACCGCGCGTCAGGCCATCCTCGAAATCGTCCGCGCCGTTGTCGTACGTGACCACTGGCACGGCGCGGCCGTCGGGGCGCACCCAGTGCCACGAGCCGTTGGCCGTTGCGGGCGACAGGCCGTCATCGCCGAAATCCATGCGCGCCATCACCGCGGGGCGGAACTCGACACTGTCGTTCGTGGCGCGGGCGCAGTGCTCGACGCGTTCCAGAGAGCCTTCTGCTTCCTTGTCCGCGAAGAAGCAGGAAAGGTCGTATTCGACGGCATGGCCCGAGGTCAAGGCCAGCGAGGTAAGCAGGGCGGCGATCAGCATGCGGGGCATCCTAGCATGGCGGTTGCCAGGCCTTTACCGGCCTGACGCCCCGCAGGCAATGCGATCCCGAAGGACCGCCTGCCGCATCAATTGGTCGTGGCGCCCGAGTCCTTGACCGCCTTGGCCCACGCCGCGATCTCAGTCTGGATGAACTTGCCGAATTCGGCGGTGTTCACGCTGGAGGCGCGCGCGCCCTCTTCCAGCAGGCGCTGCTTGACCTCGGGCGAGGCCAGCGCACCCGTCAACGCCTGATTCAGCGTGGCCACCACCGCGTCCGGCGTGCCGGCCGGCGCAACGATGCCGTGCCAGGACACCGCCTGGAATCCGGGCAAGCCGGATTCAGCCATCGTCGGCACGTCGGGCATCGCGGACGAACGCTCGGGCGAAGTCACGGCCAATGCGCGCAGCGTGCCGGCCTTCACATGGGGCAGGACGCCCGGGATCGTGGTGAACATGAAGTCGATCTGCCCCCCGATCAGATCCGTGATCGCGGGGCTGCCGCCCTTGTAGGGCACGTGCGTGAATTGCAGCTTGGCTTCGCTCTTGAACATCTCGCCCGCCAGGTGCCCCGGCGTGCCGGCGCCCGCCGAGCCCATGTTGGTCTTGTCGCCTTGCGAACGGATGTACGCGATCAGCTCCTGCACGTTCTTGGCCTTGACGTTGGGGCCGACGACCAGCACGTTCGGCACGGTGGCCAGCAGCGTGACGGGTGTGAAGTCCTTGACCGCATCGTAGGAAATTCGCGAGTACAGCGACGGATTGATGCCGTGCGTGCTGGCGGTTGCCAGCAGCAGCGTGTAGCCGTCCGGCGCGGCCGATGCCACCTGCTTGGCGGCGATGGTGCCGTTGGCGCCGCCCTTGTTGTCGATCACGATCGTCTGGCCGAGCGTCTTGGCGGCTTCGGCGGCCACGGTGCGCGCCAGGATGTCGGACGTGCCGCCCGCCGAATGCGGAACGGCCAGCGTGATCGGTTTGGCGGGAAAGGTCTGGGCGTGCGCCGCCGGCAGGGCTGGCGTCAGACAGGCGGCCAGCGCGCAGCGCGCCAGCAAACGAGTGCGGAACATGGATGTCTCCAGGGTTGTAGCCGGCTGCGGCGCCTCGCTCGGGCGCCGTCCGCAGGCAAAAGGGCTGGTCCGGTCAGTCCGAACCGAGCTGCAGCTTGTTGGGCTGGCGCTTTTCGATGGACCACTTCAAGAGCGCGGCCGAACGATAGATGCCATGGGCGAACTTGCCGTAGGGCAAGGTCAAAAACAGCGCCATCACGACGCCAAGATGGATCGCCAGCAGCAGCGCCATCGCGCTGCCGTCGCGGCCGGCCAGCAGCGCCAGACCCGTCGCGCTGGTGAGGAACAACAGGACGATGAAGCCCCGGTCCATCGGCTTTTGCGCCGCGTCGCCCTGCAGGGGATGGCGCTTGAAATTCAGCCACAGCAACCCGGCCGGTCCGATCAGGAGCCCGATGCCGCCCGCGGTGCCCAGCAGCACCGGCGCGCTCAGGATCGGATACGGCGCCTGCTGGTTCAGCAGATAGTGGTAAAGCGTGGCGACACACGTGGCCGCGAAACACAGCATGAAGCCGTAGAACGTGAAATGGTGAAACCGCCTGCGCCACAGCGTGAAGGCGTCGTCGGCGTTGTTGCAACCCTTGCCGTGGCCGCCGTCCAGATAGCGCAGGCGCAGCGCGTCGTGCGCCGCCTCGGCCACCGCCGCGCCCGATGCCGCCCCCGGGCTGACGTTGCGCCAGAAGCGCGTCACGCCCACCGCCAGCGCCAGCATCGAAAAGCCGAACACCACGCCAAACATCAGCGCCAGCGTGTTGTGCGGGAACACGGCGTAGAAGTTGCCCGCCATCGGCTCATGGAAGAGGCCGCCCGCCATCACCACCGCCAGCACCAGGAACAGCGCCAATCCCGCAGCCGTGGCCAGCGACAGCGCGAGGCCATTGCGCTTGTACAGCGTGCCCAGCGCGGCGGGCCACGCGTAGTCGGTGTATGTCTGCACCCGCACCTTGGCCATGGCCTGCGGCACGTTGACGGCAAACTCGTGCGGCGGCGCGTATTGGCACGCGTGCAGACAGGCGCCGCAGTTGTGACACAGGTTGGCCAGGTAGTTCAGGTCGGCCTTGCCGAATTCCAGACGGCGCGTCATGGCGGGGAACACCGCGCAGAAGCCTTCGCAGTAGCGGCAGGCGTTGCAGATCTGCATGACGCGCGCCACTTCGGTCTCGTCATCGGTCAGCGTTTCGGTCAGCGGCTTGACGCCCCTTGCATGAAAATGCACCGGTTGCTCGGAGGGAGCCGGAGCCGGGCTGGACTGACTGGTGGAAAAGGACTGCGCCTCGCGGGCCAGGGCTTCAAGCTGCTTCACGTTGTGCTCCCGCAGGATTCTGGCCGAGCGCCGCAGCGGCGGCGCGGGTGCCGGCAATACGGCCGAAGGCGGTGCCGATGGACATGCCCACGCCCGCCGTATAACCCTTGCCCAGCACGTTGCCGGCCATCATTTCGCCTGCGACAAAGAGGTTGGCGCTGGGCGTATCGTTGAACCGGACGGCGGCGGTGTCGTCCACCTTCAGGCCCAGGTAGGTGAAGGTGATGCCGGGCCGCAGCGCATAGCCGTAGAACGGCGCGGTGTCGATCGGCCGCGCCCAGTGCGTCTTGGCGGGCGTCACGCCTTCGGTATGGCAGTCGTCCAGCGCGGTGTGGTCGAACGTGCCCACGCGGCAGGCCGCGTTGTAGTCCCCGACCGTCTTCTCGAAGGTGGCCGGGTCCAGGCCCAGTTTTTGCGCCAGCTCGGGCAGAGAGCCGGCCTGCACGCCCGGGAAGACCGGCGGCATGAACCGGCCGATCGCCTTGGCGTCGATGATGGAATAGGCGATCTGGCCGGGCTGCATGGCGGTCAGGCGCCCCCAGATCGCGTAACGCTTGGGCCAGAAGTCCTCGCCCTCGTCGTAGAAGCGTTCGGCGTCGCGGTTGACGACCACGCCCAGCGACACGCAATCGATGCGCGTGCAGATGCCGCCGTCGTACAGCGGCGCGCGGGCGTCGATGGCCACACAATGCGATTGGGACGGGTCGCCGATGCCGTCGGCGCCGGCGTCCAGCATGAATTTCAGCAGCACGCCCATGTTGAAGCGCGTGCCGCGGATCAAAAAGTTGTCGGCCGGCCATTCGCCGCGCTCGTTCTGGCCCCAGGCCTCGCGCAGCCATTCGCGGTTGGATTCGAAGCCGCCCGCGGCCAGCACGCAGGCGCGGGCCTCGATGCGTTCTTCGCCGATGCGCGCGGCCACAAAGCGGCCGTCTTCCAGTTCCAGCGCATCGACCGGCGCGTTGTAGCGGATCTGCACGCCCAGCGCTTCGGCGCTGCGGTAATAGGCGTTGACCAGCGCCTTGCCGCCGCCCATGAAGAACGCGTTGGTGCGCGCCACGTGCAGCGCGCCCGACAGCGGCGGCTGAAAGTTCACGCCGTGGCGGCGCATCCAGTCGCGACAGGTGGAGGACTCGCGAATGACCAGCCGCGCCAGGTGTTCATTGGTCAGCCCGCCCGTCACCTTGAGCAGGTCCTGCCAGTATTCTTCCTCGGGATACGCGTCGATCAGCACGTCCTGCGGCGCATCGTGCATGCAGCGCAGGTTGCGCGTGTGCTGGGAGTTTCCGCCCCGCCATTCCTTTGGCGCCGCTTCCAGCAGCAGCACGCTGGCGCCGGCTTCGCGCGCCATCAGGGCCGCGCATAGCGCCGCGTTGCCCCCACCAATCACCAAGACGTCAACCATGCCATCTTCCCCAGTTCAAGGGGCAGACTCTACGCAGCGGCGCGCCGCTGCGATATCAGGCAGGCGTCAACGGGTATTCACGATTCGTGAAGAGCGACCACGGCCCACTTGCCCTCACGGGCCAGGGTGCGGGACACGTCCGCCAGGACCAGCCGGGCCGCCAGCGCCGCGGGCGACAGTTCCTCGTCCGACAGGCTCGCCAGCAGGTTGGAGCGGAACAAGTGCGCATCGTCGATGCGCGCCATCTGCAACTGGCCCGGCGCGATGCGCGCGGTGGCCGAGCTGGGCTGGATCGTCGCCGCGACGCCCTGCTGCACCACGTCCATCAGCAGCGACAGGCCGTCGACCTCGGCCACCACCCGGGGCGTGCGCCCCAGTTGCAGGAAGGCGTTGTTGACCAGCGCGCGCAGGCCGTGGCGGCCGCTGGGCAGCACCAGCGGCAGGTCCGCAATGGCCTCCAGCCGCGTCGTGCCGCCCGGCGGCACGCCCGGCATGCCGGGCCGGGCAAAGAGAAACAGGGGTTCGTCCAGCAGCGGCATCACGCTCCAGCGGCGCGCGGACTCGGCATGGAACACGATGGCCAGGTCCAGCAGGCGGCCGTTGAGCATGTCGGTCAGGTGCCCCGACAGCGCTTCGACCAGATGCAGCCGGATGTCGGGGTAACGCTCGTTCATGGCCTGCAGGAAGGGCGCGCCCAGCACCGCCGCCGTCGTGGACGGCAGGCCGACGCTGACGTGGCCGGCCAGCCGCGCCTGCTGGGCGGCCTGGACGGCGTCGTCGGCGTGGCGCAGGGCCAGCTGCGCCTGCCGGAAAAACGCCAACCCCGCGTCCGTGGGCACCACGCCGCTGGCGCTGCGCTGCAACAGCCGCGTGGACAGTTCGCCTTCAAGGCGGCTGATCTGCTGGCTGAGCGCTGACGTGACCATGCCGATCGACATGGCCGCCCGGCCGATGCTGCCGGCCTCGACCACGCGCACGAAGTAACGGAGCTGGCGCAGTTCCATTGGTCAGCCCGGAATGGTCAATCCCTTGGCGACAGCGGGCCGCGCGACGAACGCGTCCAGCACGCGCGCGACATTCTTGAACGACGAGAAGCCGACGAGGTCGCCGGCGTCGTAAAAGCCCACCAGGTTGCGCACCCACGGGAAGATGGCGATGTCGGCGATGGTGTACTGGTCGCCCATCACCCAGTCACGCCCTTCCAGGCGCTGGTCCAGCACGGCGAGCAGGCGCTTGGACTCGTCCACGTAACGGTCGCGCGGACGCTTGTCTTCGTAGTCCTTGCCGGCAAACCGATGGAAAAAGCCCAGTTGGCCGAACATCGGTCCGATGCCACCCATCTGGAACATCACCCATTGCAGCGTCTCGAAGCGCCCTGCCGTATCCGCCGGGATGAACTGGCCGGTCTTGCTGGCCAGGTAGACCAGGATCGCGCCGGACTCGAACAGGCCCAGCGGCTTGCCGTCCGGCCCGTTCGGGTCGAGGATGGCCGGGATTTTGTTGTTCGGGCTGAGCGACAGGAATTCGGGCGTGAACTGGTCCTTGGTATCGAAGGCGACGCGGTGGACCTCATAGGGCAGCCCGGTCTCCTCCAGCATGATCGAGGCCTTCACGCCATTGGGCGTCGGCAGCGAATAGAGCTGGATGCGGTCGGGATGCTGAGCGGGCCACTTCTTGGTGATGGCAAAGGCGTCTAGGGAGGACATGCGGGGTTTCTCCGGGGAGGCGGGTTGGGTGACGACAATCCTAGCGCAAAACCCGGTGCAAACCCCACCGCAGCGCGGTTGCCGCAAGCGCAATCGGCAGCACCATGCGCCATTGCGCCAGGAACAGTTCCCGCGTGGCTTCGCCGGGCGCCCAGGTATTGCCGAACACCTGCGGCGACGGCGGCGCCAGATACAGGGCCAGGAGCGCGGCGGCGAAGGTCGCAAGAAGGCGCCATGGCAACGATAGCCGCAGCCTGGCCGGGCGCTCGGCCAGCGTCAGCGCGATCACGCCGGCCAGCCCCGCCATGACGGCCTGGGCGTAGAAATCGCGGGGTTCGTAGATATAGGGCGCGTCCGGAATCATCCAGCCGTACGCGCCGGTCGACAGCACGGACGTCAGGCACGCGCCGAAAAGCGCGGCGGCGAAGGACAGGAGGAGCAGGTCCAGGGTACGCAGAAGGAGTTTGAGCATTCGGGGATGACGGGCATGGAAGGTGGCGGGAGGATGCCATAGGTTGACGCGGGGGGTGGGCAGCACGGCGCGCTTTCCGTTTGTGATGCACAATCCGCCTCGCGCCTGCAACGCGGCGCCCTGCCCTGGTGCAGGTCCTTCCCATTACCGACGTGGCGGCCCGCCGCGCCTGGCATCACCGGCAGTCCCCATGAAGCACTCGCAGCAACGTTCCGGGCAATCCGCCGCCCCCGATCTCGCTCACACGACGTCGCACGCAACCTGGCGCGCCTCGGCCTCGGCGCTATGCCTGACGGCCGCGCTGGGATTGACCGCCCCCGCCGCGCACGCCGCGGTCCAGGACACGGCGGCTGACGCAGACGCCCCGAGCCGCACGCGCAGCCTCACCCTGACCCTCATGGATGGCAAGGGCCCCGCCCCCGCGCCCAACATGCCGTACCGCGTCTTCGTGACCGGCTCGAACGACGAGATTCTGGACACGCCCTCCGGCGATGGCATCCTGCACGGCGTCACCGACGCCGAGGGCCGCACGGCGCAGTTCCAGACCTCGCTCCCGCATCTGGAAGAGGACTTCACCCTGATCCGCCGCATCGGCGACGGCCCCTGGGGTCACTTCTTCCAATTGCAAAGAAGCGGCACCACCGAACCCTTGCCCGCCTGGCCATACATCATGACCATGCACCAGCGCTGGGGCGAACAATGGGTGGACCTGGGTTACACCACCCGCCAGGGCGCGACGGCCTACTTCAGCCACGATGTGCCGGCGGGCTCGATTTCGCTGCACATCGACGCGCCGGTCACGCGTGAGGACACGTGCTTTGCCGAGCTGGACGCCGTCAACCGCAAGTTCGCGCAGCAGGACGCTGATGGCGCCCGCGCGCTGATCGGCGCCATGCGCTGCAATCGCAGCGCCGAGCAAAAGCTGGATCTGGCGCGGCTGCTGCTGGCCGCCGGCCAGACCGATCTGGCGCGCCACTGGGTGCTGCAGACCCGCCAGCGGCCGTTTCCGGACATGTTCAAGCCTGTAGCGCCGGCCGACCGGCGCAAGCGGCTGGAGGTGGAACGCCTGCTCGGCATGCCCGATCTGGTGCTGGAGGACTCCAACGCGCTGCAGGCCCGGCAATCTCAAAAACGCGCCGCCGATGCCGCGGACCTGGCGAACAACACCGCCTACTACCTGGCGGACTTTCCGGACTACCTGCCGCAGGCGGAGGAACAGGCCCGCCGCTCGCTGGAGCGCGTTGGCCCGCGTCCGTACAACCAGGGCACGCTGGGCTGGATCCTGGCCCTGCGCGGTCAGACCGACGAAGGCCTGCGTTTGATGCACATCGCCTACCGCGACCTGCCGCGCGACGAAGAAATGGTGGCCGACTACGGCCTGGCGCTGTGGCGCAGCGGCCAAACAGCCCAGGCGACGCGACTGTGGGACGAGGCGCAGCGCGAATGCGTGTGGGGCGTGCGCATGCACGCAGCATTGCGCGAAGCGGGATACCCCCACCCGTACTTTCAGCCCGCGGATTCCGACCCCGTGAATGAATATCGCGCGCGCTGCGCCAAACCACGCATCAAGGCCAAAACCGCAGGCCTATAATCCGCCCATACGCTGCGAGCCACGCGCCTGCTTAGGGGCAGACGCAGGAGACCTCCATGACATCCTCCCTGAAGCGCCTGCTTTCCCTTCTTGCCGCCACCCTGCTTCTGGCCGGCTGCGGCGCCGGCCCCGGCGGCCCGCCGCACCCCGGCGCGGCCAATCCATACAGCAACGGCGGTTTTCATGATGCCGGCCCCAACTATCCCAATACGGGACGCTGACGCCGGCGCTGCGGCGTCCCCAACCGCATAACAGCTTTGCGCTCGCGGGCCCCTCCCGCAGCGCCCGCCAACTCCTAGACTGCCTGCACATACCGCAGTCAAGGAGAAGGCTTTGCAGCCGCTGTTATCGAATCTCAAAGTGCTGGACCTGAGCCGCATCCTGGCCGGTCCCTGGGCCAGCCAGATCCTGGCCGACCTGGGCGCTGACGTCATCAAGGTCGAGCGGCCGGGCCAAGGCGACGACACCCGCACCTGGGGTCCGCCCTTCCTGAAGGATGAAGACGGCCAGGACACCCGCGACGGCGCCTACTTCATCGCCACCAACCGCGGCAAGCGCTCCATCACGATCGACCTGCAGACGCCCGAAGGCCAGGCGCTGGTCAAGGACCTGTGCCGCGACGCGGACGTGGTGCTGGAGAACTACAAGGTCGGCACGCTGGCGCGCATGGGGCTGGATTACGACGCGCTTTCCAAGATCAATCCGCGCCTGGTGTATTGCTCGGTCACTGGCTTCGGCCAGACCGGACCGCGCGCCGCCGAACCCGCGTACGACTTCCTGATCCAGGCGATGGGCGGCCTGATGAGCGTCACGGGCGAACGCGACGACCGGCCCGGCGGCGGTCCCCAGAAGGTGGGCGTGCCGATCGTGGACCTGACCACCGGGGTGTATGCCGCGCTGGGCATCGTGGCCGCGCTGCTGCGCCGCGCGCAGACCGGCAAGGGCGAATACATCGACGTTGCGATGCTGGACGTGCAGGTGGGCCTGCTGGCCAACCAGGCCATGAACTTCCTGCTGGGCAACAAGGTGCCGCGCCGCACAGGCACCGCGCACCCGAACATCCAGCCGCAGCGCACGTTCGCCTGCGCCGACGGCGACATCGTCATCGTGGTGGGCAACGACGGGCAGTTCGCCACGCTGTGCGGCATGCTGGGCAAGCCCGAACTGGCCCAGGACCCGCGCTACCTCACCAACAGCCAGCGCGTGAGAAACCAGGAAACGCTGGATCCCATCCTGGACGCGATCTTCGCCACCGAACCGCGCGCCCACTGGCTGGCGGCGCTGAAGGCGGCGGGCGTGCCGGCGGGATCGATCAATACCGTGCCCGAAGTGTTCGAAGACCCGCAGGTCGTGCACCGCGCCATGCTGCGGCGCCTGCCGCATCCGGCCGCGGGCTCGGTGCCGCAGGTGATGAACCCGTTGCGCTTCGGCAGCTCGGCGCTGCGCGCCGACGCCGCGCCACCGCTCCTGGGCCAGCACACCGCCGACGTGCTGGCGGAGCTGGGACTGTCCGCCGAGCAGATCCAGGACTACCGCGACCGCAAGATCATCTGAACAACAAAGGAGAGAGACATGAGCATGCCGGAGAACCTGGCCGGGCCCTATACGGCGCTGGACGTCACGATCGCCGACGGCGTCGCCACCATCCTGCTGGCCAACCCGCCCGTCAACGCGCTCAGCACCGAGATGATGAACGAGCTGTGCTGGGTGCTGGACCGCATTTCGGAGACGCCCGAGGTGCGCGCGGTGGTGCTATCGGGCCAGGGCAAGACCTTCTGCGCGGGCGCCGACCTGAAGAACCGCTCGGCCACCATCAAGGGCCCCGGTGATCTGCCGCAACACTCGCGCCGCACGCGGGAGTGCTTTCATGCGATCCGCGAATGCGCCAAGCCCGTGGTGGGCGCAATCAATGGCGCGGCGCTGGGCGCGGGACTGGCCATCGTGGCCTCCTGCGACATCCTGCTCGCCGCCTCCACCGCCGTCGTGGGTCTGCCGGAGATCAACGTTGGACTGCTGGGCGGCGGCCGCCACGGCATGCGGCTCTTTGGCCACTCGCGCCTGCGCCGGATGATGCTGACGGGTCTGCGCGTGGACGGCGACGAGCTCTACCGGCTGGGCATCGTCGAAGCCAGCGTGCCCGCCGACGCACTGATGGACCATGCCATGGAACTGGCGCGCGAGCTGGCCTCCAAGAGTCCGCTGGCGACCGTGCTGGCCAAGCAGACGCTGAACGCCATCGAAGACATGAGCCTGCGTGACGGCTACCGCTACGAACAGGACATGACGGCGGCCATCGCCAAGACCGCGGATGCGCAGGAAGCGCGCCAGGCGTTCCTGGAAAAGCGCGCGCCTGTGTTCCAGGGCAAATAAGGAGGCCGACATGACTCGTGCATTGGAAGGCGTGAGGGTACTGGACCTAAGCCGCGTGTTTTCCGGGCCGTGGGCCGCGCAAATGCTGGCCGACTTCGGCGCCGACGTCATCAAGGTGGAGCGCCCGGGACGCGGCGACGACGTGCGGCACCAGGGCTATCCCATGCCGGACCGCGACGGCAAGCCCAGCCGCGAAACCTCTTCCTTCGTCGCGATGAATCGCGGCAAGAAGTCCCTGACGCTGGACATCTCGCGGCCCGAGGGCCAGGAGTTGGTTCGCCAGCTGGCGCAGAAGGCCGACATCGTCATCGAGAACTTCAAGGCGGGCGATCTGCGGCGCTACGGGCTGGACTACGCCTCGCTGTCCGCCCTGAATCCGCGGCTGGTGTATTGCTCCATCACCGGCTTCGGCCAAACCGGCCCCTACAGCCACCTGCCGGGCTACGACCCGATCTTCCAGTCGATGAGCGGCCTGATGAGCGTGACGGGTGTGCCGGACGGTGAGCCGGGCGCGGGGCCGGTCAAGGCCGGCTATTCCGTGTCCGACCTGACCGCGGGCTTTTACGCGGTGTCGGCCATCCTTGCCGCGCTGCGCCACCGCGACCAGATTTCGGGCGTGGGCCAGCACATCGATCTGGCGTTGCTCGATGCGCAGATCGCGGCCATCTCGCACATCGGCATGAACTACCTGGCCAGCGGCAAGCTGCCCGCACGCATGGGCTCGGCCTCGCAGATCACCGCGCCGTTTCGCGCCTTTGCCTGCCGCGACGGGCACCTGATGGTGGCCGTGGGCAATGACTCGCAGTTCCGCAGCTTCTGCAACGTGATCGGTTTGCCCGCGCTGGCGGACGACCCGCGCTTTGACACCAACCCCAAGCGCGCGGCGGCGCAGGCCGACCTGTCGCGGCTGATCGAGCCGGCGATGCTGGCGCGCACGGTCACCGATTGGAACCAGGCCCTGGCGGCCGCCAACGTGCCCTGCGGTCCGATCTACACCATGGATCAGGTGTTCGAGGACCCGCAGGTGCGGCACCGCGAGGTGCTGGGCAGCGTCGACCATCCCGCGCTGGGCGCCATGCCTGTCGTCCGGAACCCGATTCACTTCTCCGCCACACCGATCGCCATCGGCCTGCCGCCGCCCATGCTGGGCGAACACACGGCCGACATCCTGCGTGGCGAGCTGGGCCTGTCCGATGCGGCCATCGAACGCCTGCATGCCGAGGGCATCGTATGAACGCCATCGACCACGAACTGATTGAAGAAATCCGCGACAGCGCGCGCGATTTCCTGCAGCGCCGCGACCAGCGGCAACGCAAGCGTCGCGCCGCGGGCGGCGATCGCGCCTACTGGCAGGAAATCGCCGCGGTCGGCTGGCTGGGGATGAGCGTGCCGGAGGCGCTGGGCGGCCTGGGACTGGGCTGGCATGCGATGGCGGGCGTGCTGGAGGAAGCGGGCCGCGCCCAGCTCCCCGAACAGCTCGTCGGCGCAGGGGTGCTGAGCACGGCGCTGTTGGCTCGTATCACGCCGGCGGACGACACCGCCTTCCGTGACCGGCTGCTGGCGGACGTGTGCAGTGGCGAGCGAAGGGTGGGCGTCGCGTGGCAGGAAACGGAAGGCCAGCTCGAAGCCGGAGAATCGGCAGGCGCCTTTGGCGTCACCG
This sequence comes from Achromobacter sp. 1012554356, assembly GCF_059760815.1. NCBI lineage: Bacteria > Pseudomonadati > Pseudomonadota > Betaproteobacteria > Burkholderiales > Alcaligenaceae > Achromobacter > Achromobacter sp. 1012554356. Next base: position 21,959 of record NZ_JCBANC010000015.1, read on the forward strand.
CGACCGCCCGCGAAGGCGCCTATGTGCTCAACGGCGAAAAGCGCCACGTCGTTGCGGGCGCAGACGTGGACGGCTGGCTGGTCACGGCCGACGGCGAAGCGGGTTCCGCCCTGTTCTATCTGCCGGCCGGCACGCCGGGCGTGACTGTGCATGCGCACGAGCGCGCGGACAGTACACCCGCATGCCACCTAGCGATCGAATCCGCCGTGGTGGCGCAGGACGCGCTGCTGGCGCGCGAGGGCGTGCTGGACGCTGTCGACGAAGCCCTCGACTACGGCCGCCTGATGCAATCCGCCGAGCTGGTGGGCATCGCGCGGCAGGTGCTGGCGGACTCGGTCGCCTACCTGAACACGCGCAAGCAATTCGGCCAGACGCTGTCGTCGTTCCAGGCCCTGCAGCACCGGCTGGTGGACGCCACGATGCAGGTGGAACTGGCGTCCAACAGCCTGCTCGATGCGCTGAACACCCTGGCGGCGGCGCCGGATGACGTGAAGGCGCGCAAGGCAGCGGCCAGCCGGGTCAAGGCCCGCGCGGCGCGCGCCGGCATCGGGGCGTCGCGCCTGGCCATCCAGTTTCATGGCGCCATCGGCTACACCGACGAATGCGATGTCAGCCTGTACTTTCGCAGTGCGTTGCACCTGGGCGCCTGGCTGGGCAACGCCACGGCGCATCGCCAGCGCTACGCCGCGCTGGCGGCCGATCCCGCGCCCGAGGCGGACGATTCGATGGACCAGGCGTGCGGCACGGACTTCCCGCGCGATGCGGACTGGAACGCCATGCCGGAAGCAGAATTCCGCGCGCTGCTGCGCCGCTTCTTCCGCGCGCACTATCCCGACCACCTGCGGCACGTCCCCTGGCGGCTGCATTGGGATGAGATCAAGGCGTGGTACTTCACGTTGTCGCGCCAGGGATGGATTGCGCCGTCATGGCCGCGCGAGCACGGCGGCATGGCGCTGTCGCCGGCCCGGCAGATCGCGTTCATCGAGGAAGCCGAACGCTACGGCGTGGCGCGCGCGCCGGACCAGGGCCTCGTCATGCTGGGCCCCATCCTCATCCGCTACGGCACCGAGGCGCAGCGCGCGCGCTTTCTGCCCGGCATCCTGTCCGGCGAGGCGGTCTGGGCGCAGGGCTACTCCGAGCCCGACGCCGGCTCGGACCTGGCCGCATTGCGCTGCGAGGCGGTGATCGAGGGCGACGAGCTGGTCGTCACGGGCCAGAAGACCTGGTCGACACTGGCGCAGGACGCGACGCACATGTTCATGCTGGTTCGCACCGACAAGACCGTCAAGAAACAGGCGGGCATCAGCTTCCTGCTGGTCGATCTGAACAGCCCCGGCGTCAGCCGCCGGCCGATCCGCACGCTATCGGGCCACGAGGAGTTCTGCGAGGTGTTCTTCGATCAGGTCCGCGTGCCGCGCGGCAACCTGGTGGGGGAACTGAACGCGGGGTGGGGCATCGCCAAGGCGCTGCTCGGCTTCGAGCGCCTGTTCAGCGGCAGCCCCAAGCATGCCAGCCATGCCTTGCAGCAGATCTTCAGCCTTGCACGGCAACGCGGACTGCTGGCCGATCCGGCGTTCACGGACCGGCTGGCCGAGTTGCGGCTCGATAGCGCCGACCTCACCGCCATGTACCGCGTCTTTGCGGACATGGCCAAGGCCGGACGCCCGCTGCCGCCGGAACTTTCGCTGCTGAAGATCTGGGCGACCGAAACGCACGAGCGGCTGGGCGCCCTGCTGATTCAGATCGCCGAGGAATATGGCGGCGCGGCGATGCACCTGGGCTATGGCAACGGCAACGTGCAGGCGCTGGCGCCTTACGTCAACGCGCTGGCGGCCACCATCTTCAGCGGCACCAACGAGATCCAGCGCAACATCTACGCCAAGCAGGTCCTGGGCCTGCAAGGCGCCTGACAACGACAACGCGCCGGCCCCGAGCCGGCGCACCCGGAGAGAGACACATGAAGCAAGCAACCGCACTGACGGTGGCGGCAATGATCCTGGGCGGCGTCGCCGCGCCCGCCACGCACGCCGCGCAGCCCTGGCCCAGCCAGCCGATCCGCCTGATCGTGCCCTACCCGCCCGGCGGCTCGGTGGACAACCTGGCGCGCCTGCTGGCCCCATCGCTCGGCGAGCGCCTTGGCCAGACCATCGTCATCGAGAACAAGGCCGGCGCCAGCGGCACCATCGGTGTCGACGCCACCGTGCGTGCCGCGCCCGACGGCAATACCTTCGGCTTTGGCGTGCCGGGCGCGATCACCGGGTTGCCTCACGTCATGAAGGTGCCGTATGACGTCTCCAAGATCCAGTACGTGTCGCTGGTGGCGCGTATTCCGCAGGTCATCATGGTCAATCCGTCGTTGCCGGATACCACCCTGGCCGCCTTTGTCGAAAGCGCCAAAAAGCAGCCCGGCAAATACAACTACGGCTCGGCTGGCAATGTGACCACCCCGCATCTGGGCGGGGAACTGCTCAAGCAGCAGACCGGCATCGACATCATGCACGTGCCCTACAAGGGCGCCGCGCCCGCAGTGACGGCGCTGCTGTCCAACGAGGTGCAGATGTTCCCCGGCGACGCATCGGCCGCGCTGGGCTTCATCAAGGCGGGCAAGCTGCGCGCGCTGGCCGTGGCCAGCCCGGAACGATTCGAGGGCCTGCCCGACGTGCCCACCACCAAGGAGGCGGGCTTTCCCGGCATCATCGTGGAATCCAATTACGGCGTCATCGCGCCCACCGGCACGCCCAAGGACATCGTGGACAAGATGTCGGACGCGATCGCGAAATCGCTGGCCGACCCCGTGCTGCGGCAGAAGATGATCGACCAGGGCGCCATCCCGGTCGCGACGACGCCCGATGCCTATCGCGCCTTGATGGAGGCGGAATCGAAGAAGTGGGGCGAGGTGATCAAGCGCGGCAAGCTGGGACTGCAATAACGCCATGCCCGCGCGCTTTTGCCGTACGCTTATGCCGATTCCCACGACCGCCGACCGCCGCCATCGACCATGCCATCAGCAAAAGCCACGGGCCTGAGCCTGGATCTGACCGCCGACCTGCACAAATGGCGAGCCTTCCTGGCCATCGCGGAACTGGGCAGCATCACACGGGCGGCGCTGTACCTGGACCAGGACCAGTCGGTGCTGAGCCGCCGCATCAATGCGCTTGAACGCGAGTGCAATGCGCGGCTCTTCAACCGCACCGGGCGCGGCGTGAACCTGTCCGAGGTGGGCGAGCGTCTGTTCCCGCTGGTGCAGACGCTGCTGGGCGACGCCGAACGGCTGGAGCTGGAACTGAACGGCGAGGCCCGCGAACCGGCTGGCGAGGTCACGCTGGGCCTGTTGCCCTCGACCGCGCACCCGCTCATCCGCCGGCTGTTTTCCCGGCTGCGCCAGCAATTTCCCAAGGTGCATCTGAAGATCCTTGAAGGCTCCAGCGGCCAAATCGAGGAATGGCTGACCGACAGCCGCGTGGACATCGCCATCCTGTACCGCTACGGCGACAAATGCCCGGCCGGCGAACAGGCGTTGGCCTCTGTGGATTCATACCTGGTCGGCGCGGCAGGCGACGCGCGCACGCAGGCCGGCGAAGTGACGTTTGATCAACTGGACGGTCTGCCCTTCATCCTGCCTGGCGCGCCCAACGGTCTGCGCAATGCCCTGGACGGCCTGGCGCGGGCGCGCAAGATCACGATCGCGCCCCTCATCGAGGCCGACTCGCTTCCGCTGATGAAATCCATCGTGGAGCACGAAAAGATGTACACCGTGCTGCCGCTGCACGCCGTCTGGCAGGAGGTTCAGGAGGGCCGCCTGAGCATCGCCGCGCTGCGCGATCCCACGGTGAGCCGCATCATCTCGATGGCGTTCTCGCGCACAAAGGGACCCGGACGCACGGTTACGGAAGTCGCCACGCAGATCGAGGCGCTGGTGCGCGAGATCGGCGGTGAAGGCGTCTGGCACGCCAGCCCATAAAGGGCCCGGCGTGCGCGTGCCGTCGGCTATTCGAAGCCGTACAGGCGCGCCGGATTATCCACCCAGACCTTCCTGCGCAGCGCATCGTTGCCCAGCCAGTCGTGCGCCAGGTCGACCAGCGCATCGGCCGACGGCGCCGCCGCGCCCATGCGCACGAAGGGCCAGTCCGAGCCCCACAGCACCTGATCCGGATTGGCCGCCGCATAGGCATCGTGGATGCCGCGCGCGTTGTCGTAGTCGGGTGCTGCGCCCACGCGGCATACCGTCAGCTTCATCCAGATCCGGCCCTCGGCCAGCAGCCCGCGCAGCATCTGAAACACCGGATCCTGCTCGCCGCGCGCGGGGATCACGCTGCCCATGTGGTCGATCACCAGCGGCAGGTCCAGCTGCGCAAGCGCGGGCAGGTGACGCAAATAGGTGTCGCACGGCGCCCATAGCTGCGCGTGCAGGCCGAACTGCTTCATGCGCGGCGCAAGCGCTGCGACCTGGTCAAAACCCACACTGCCGGGAAACAGGTTGCCGGCGGGATCGCGCGCCTCGACAAAGCGCAGGCCGCGCACGCCGCCTTCGTACAGGGTCCGCAACTGCGCGTCGGTGACGCCCGGGTCCGCCACGGCGATGCCACGCAGCCGCCCCCCGCCTTGCGCCACGGCATCCAGCAACGCATCCGGGTTCGTACCGTAAGGCGCCGGCTGCACCAGCACGCCCCGCGCCGCGCCCAACGTGTCCAGCATGCGCAGATAGCGCGCGGCGGGCGCGTCCGGCGCGGCATAGGACGAGGGATGCTGCAGGGGAAATCGGTCATAGGGACCAAAAACGTGGCAATGCGTGTCGCACGCCCCCGCCGGCAGCGCATGACGGGGCGTCACGGGCATCCGCGGCGTCTCCACGTTGTCCGGCACGTAGGCGCGCGCCTGAGCGCCCGCTTTTGAATTGCCGGCGGCGCTCATGATGGGCTCCCGGCCAGCGGCGCCAGGCGGCTGAGCGCCGGCGCTCCGTCCTGTTGCGGCGTATCGAGCGGCGGCGGCGCATCGTCCGGCATCGGGATCTCGTGCGCGTTCAGCGTCATGGACACCATCGTGTAATAGCCGATCACGGCGGTCAGCTCCACCACGCCCACGGCGGCCCAGCGTTCCACGGCCTGCGCATACAGCTTCGGATCAACCTGTCCCGTTTCCTGGATCTGGCGGGCGAATTCGTAGACGATCTCGTCGTCGCGGTTGTCGAACACGGGCGTCGTGCGGGCCTGGATGGCATCCAGAACGGCATCCGCAACGCCGGCGGCACGAGCCGCCTGCGCATGGATGTGCCATTCGATCTGGCTGTTCCAGCGGCGCGCCGTCACCACGATGGCAAGCTCGCTGACGCGCGCGGGCAGGCTCGTGCCAAAGCGCAGCAGCGCGCCCAGCGCCTGCCAGCGTTCGGCAAGCTCAGGGCTGTGCAGCGCGGCGCGCAAGGGGCCGACCAGGCGGCCGCGCGGACCGGAGACGATCTTCTCGTACACGCGCTTCTGGTCGTCGGTCATGCTGTCGGGCGTGGGCAGCGGGATACGGCTCATCATCGTCCTCTCTCTAGGGGGTTTCGTCGGGCTGCGTGCGCATCACGGACGGCCGCGCGGCAAATCGCGCATGCCAGGCCGCCAACGCCGGATGATCGTCGCGCCAGGCGATGTCCGGGAAACGATAGTCCATGTAGGACAGCGCGCAGCCAATGGCGATCAGGCCCAGGTCGAAGCGGCTGGCCTGCAACGCCGGCGCTTCCGCTTCCAGCGCGGCCAGCACGGCTTTGGTCTTCAGCGCGAAGGCGTCCAGCCAGGCGGGCGTCTGGCGCTCGGCGGGCTTGTTGCGTTCCTGGCGGAACAGCAGCAGCGCGTCCAGGAAACCGTCTCCCAGGGCCTGGCGGCGTTCGGCGGTCAGGCGCGCCTGAGCATCGTCCGGCAACAGCCCGCAGCCCGTCAGCGCGTCCAGGTAGGCGCAGATGACGCGCGAATCGTACAGCGCCGTGCCGGCGTCCAGGACCAGCGTCGGCAGCTTGATCAGCGGATTGTCGGGCACCAAATCCAGGTTGGGCTTGTCCATCGCGACCGGCGTGCGCACCAGCGCCACGCGGTCCTCGATGCCGGCCTCGTGAATGACGATCATCACCTTGCGCACGAAGGGCGATCGTGGCGACCAATGCAGTTTCATCGACAGGCTCCAAAAGGGTTCAAGGTCTGCGGGGCATTCAATGCCCCTGCGCGGGCCGCACGGCGGGATCGTTGGCCGCGTCGGGTGTGCGCATCTGAAAGAGATCGCTGGTGTGCGCGTACCAGCCTGCGCCGTGCATGCGGCCCAGCAGGCGCAGCGCGGGCGTGTCCACGTAGAATTTTTCGGCGTTGAGCAAGGCGTCGTCGCGCAGGTAAAGCGCCACCACGCGCGCCAGCACGATCACGCGCTGCGGTGCCGCATCCAGCACCTGCCAGACCTCGCATTCCAGCGCCGCTGGGCTTTGCGCGATGCGCGGCGGCGCCACGAGCAGCGACGGCTCGGTGGACAGGCCCGCACGCGCCAGTTCGTCGATGCCGGCGTCGTAGTCCAGGCTGGTGTGGTTCATCTGCTCGGCCAGTTCCGCCGACACCAGGTTGATCACGAACTGCCGCGTCTCAAGGATGTTGCGCGAGGTGTCCTTCAACTGCCCGCCGCGCGGACCGATGCCCAGCGCGACGATGGGCGGATCGCTGCTCACCACGTTGAAGAACGAGAACGGCGCCGCGTTGCGCGCGCCCTCTTTTGACTGGCTGACCACCCAGGCGATGGGCCGCGGCACGACCACGCTGGAAAGCAGCTTGAAGGCATCGGCCGAGGCCAGCTTGCTGAAATCGAAGTTCATGGCGCGGGATGGTGGATGTTCATTTGGCCAGCAGCCCCAACGTGCCGAGCAGCCGCTGCATGTCGGCGCGGTCCTTCTGCACGTAGGCGTCGGCGTCCTTGGGCGACAACGCCATCAACTCTATCGCCTGGTCCTGCATGACCCGGCGGTAGTCGGGATCGTCGTTCACGCTTCGGACGGTGTCGCTGAGCTTTTGCACGATGTCCGCCGGCGTGCTGGCCGGGGCGGCCAGGCTGTACCAGGTGGCGGCCTGCGCGCCTTTCACCCCGGCCTCGTCCAGCGTCGGCACGTCGGGCAACAGCGGCGAGCGCTTGTCGGCCGCATACGCCAACGGCACCAGCCGGCCCTGGCGGATGAACGGCAGGCTGGCCGACAGGTTCAGCATGGCCAGGTCGATCTGCCCGCCCACCGCGTCGTTGATCGCGGGCGACGCGCCGGCGTAGGGAATGTGGTTGAGCTGCACGTGCGCGGCCTGCTGGAAGAGTTCGGCGCCCAGGTGCGTGGCGCCGCCCACGCCGGCCGAGCCATAGCTGAGCTTGCCCGGTTCGGCCTTGGCGCGGGCAATCAGGTCCGGCACCGTCTTGATGCCGCGCGACGGGTTCACGACCAGCATGATCGGCTGCACCGCCACCACCGAGCAGAACGCAAACCCGTCGACGCCGTCGTACACCGTCTTCTGCATCAACGGCGTCACGACGTGGCCAGCCGAGGTGCCCAGCAGCAGCGTATAGCCGTCCGGCTTGGCACGCGCCACGAACCCCGTGCCGATGGACGCGCCGCCGCCCGGTTTGTTCTCGACCACGACGGGCTGGCCCAGCCGCTTCTCCAGCGCCCGCGCCAGACTGCGCGCCACGACGTCGGCGGGGCCGCCGGCGGCGTAGGGATTGACCAGCGTGATGGGGCGTTCGGGATAGGCGGCCGCGGCCGGCGCGGAGACGGACGCGATGGACAGGGCGGCTGCGGCCGCCAGCAGGGAGGAGATCATCGAGGGCATGGTCGTTCCATTCAAGAGACGGGACACGGGCGGGCCGGCGGTCAATCCGCGCGTGCCCCGGACGCTTCGATGATTCGCGCCCACTTCTGCGTATCGGCACGGATCCGTTCGGAGAACGCCTCGGGCGTGCTGTACGTGGTCTGGATGCCGTACCCCGCCATGCGCTCGACCATCTGCGGCGCCGTCATCACGTCCTTGATATCCGCGTTGAGCCGGTCGATGATCGCGCGCGGCGTGCCCGCGGGCGCCAGCACGCCGGACCACAGGCTGACCTCGTAGGACTCGAAGCCCGGCGACTCCGCGATCGTGGGAACGTCGGGCAACGCCGCCAGCCGCTTCTGGCTTGTCACACCCAGCGCCTTGACCTTGCCCTGCTTGACCTGTTCGACGAAATTGGACGAGGTGTCGATCATCATCGAGATGCGACCGGCCATGAAGTCATTGATGGCCCCGGAGGTGCCCTTGTACGGAATGTGGCGGATATCCACCCCCGCGGTGGACTTGAACATCTCGCCCGCCAGATGGCTGGTGGTGCCGTTGCCCGAGGAGCTGAAGGTCAACTCGCCCGGCCGTTTGCGGGCCAGTTCCGCCAGCTCTGCCACGGAGTTCACGCCCAGTTCCGGATTCACCACGAGCAGGTTGGCCGTCAGGTTGGTCAGCGAGACCGGCGCAAAGCTCTTTTGCGGGTCGTAGCGCAGCTTGGCGTACAGCGACGGGTTGATGGTCAGCACGCCCATCGTGGAGTACAGCAAGGTGTAGCCGTCGGGCGCGGCGGTCGCCACCGCTTCCGCCCCGATCGAGCCGCCTGCCCCGCCCCGGTTTTCGACGACGACGGACTGGCCCAGCTTCTCGCCCAGCCCTTGCGCCAAGGCGCGGGCCATCAGGTCGGTGGCCCCGCCTGCCGGAAAGGGAACGACCAGCCGCAGGGGCCGGTCGGGATAGGAACCCGCGGCGCCCGCCGCGGAAATCAGGCCCATGCCGAGCCACAGGCTGACCGCGGTCAGCGCGCTTGCCATTCTCATGCTGTCTCCAAACGTCGTTCTTGTGTTTGAAGCATGGTAGGCGCGCGGCGGGGCCGGGGCTATGCGCGGGATCGCATATCTGTTTTGCGGACGGGCGGGACGGCGGGCTCAGCCGGGTTGCGCCAGCAGCCGCTGGATTTCCGCCTCCGTTTCCTTGTACCGGCCCTCGCCGAAGTGGCTGTAGACGACCTTGCCCTGCTTATCGATCAGGTAGGCGGCCGGCCAGTACTGGTTGCGATAGGCGGTCCAGGTGGCGTAGCGGTTGTCCTGCGCCACCGGATACGTGATGCCGAAGCGTTGCAGTGCCTTTTCGACATTCGGAGTGGACCGTTCGAACGGAAACTCCGGCGTATGCACGCCCACGACGACCAGGCCCTGGTCCTTGTACTTCTGATACCAGCTCGTGACGTACGGCAGCGTGCGGATGCAGTTGATGCAGGTGTAGGTCCAGAAATCCACCAGCACCACCTTGCCGCGCAGCGATTCCATCGTCAGCGGCTCGCTGTTGAGCCATTTTTCGATTCCGGTGAATTCCGGGGCCGGGGGTGCGGTGGCCGGCGCGGCCTGAGCGGCGCCTTGCATCAGGGAAGCGGCGATCAGCGCGCCCAGGGCAATCTTCTTGAACGTGGCAAACATGGTTTTCTCCTTGAGGGTCAGGCGAAGAGGTTGGCAATCCAGGCGTACGCCAGGACGTCGTACTGGAAGTAAATGGCGATGGCAGTCAGGACGAGCAGCACACCGAAGCCCTGCTGCAGGCGCTGCGTGTAGCGCGACAGGCCGCGCACCCGGGTGGCGATGGCCTGCCCGCCGTAGGCGATCACCAGCATCGGGACGCCGGCGCCGATGGCAAACACCAGCAGCAGCGTGCTGGACTGCACGAGGTCCTGCGCCTTGGCCGCCAGCACCAGGATCGAGGCCAGCACCGGCCCGGCGCATGGCGTCCACACGGCGCCCAAGGACAGGCCCAGGACAAAGCCGCCGGCGTTGCCGCTGCCCGTGCCGCCCGCCGCCGCCAGGCGCTGCAACGGGCCGCCGACGCGGGCGATCAGCCGGTCGTAAGGTTCGGGCCAGATCCGCACCAGGCCGAACAGCGCCAGGAGGACGATCGAGGTCGAGCGCACGGCCTCGTGCACGTGCTCATTCAGGTTGGAAATCAGGCTGAGGGCAATGCCCAGGCCGGCGAACGCCAGCACGAAGCCAGACACGACGAACAAGGGGCGCAGGCGGTCTGACCGTTCCAGCGAGGTGCCGAGCAGCACGGGAAGCAGGGGCAGCACGCACGGAGACGCGATGGTCAGCATGCCGGCAAGCAGAGCAATGGGGGTGTTGATCAGGTCCATGGGGGTCGTCCTTTGGAAAGTGACCCCATTGCACCCGCGGCACGTATCCGGCATGTGCCGGATCGGCGGATTTTTTCAAGCGCGTGTATCCGCCGCCAGGGCGTATACAGTACGACACACTCCGCGGGCGGCCCGGCGCTATAACCCGATCACACCTTGCACCGGAGTTCCTCATGAAACGCTTTCTTGCCGTCCTGCTGCTGCTCTTTGGCGGCTTCACCGCCGAGGCCGCCAAGCCCTTCCAATGCCAGCTCATCTCCAACAGCCGCCCGCGCCGCGATCCCCTGCCCCCGGGCGAGCGCTAGGCCTATAGAATTCCGAAACCCGCCGGCGCGCCGGGCGCGCCATCACCCACCAAGAAGGCACCCGCAGATGGACCACATAGACCACGTCATGATCGTGGACGACGATCGGGAGATTCGCGAACTGGCCGGCGGCTTCCTGCGCAAGAACGGCCTGACCGTCACGCTGGCGGCCGACGGGCGGCAGATGCGGTCGCTGCTTGAGAATATGACGGTCGATCTGATCGTGCTGGACATCATGATGCCCGGCGACGACGGCCTGGTGCTGTGCCGCGAGCTGCGCAGCGGCAAGCACCGGCGCATCCCGATCCTGATGCTGACCGCGCGCAGCGACGACATGGACCGCGTGCTGGGCCTGGAGATGGGCGCGGACGATTACCTGGTCAAGCCGTTCGTGGCGCGCGAGCTGTTGGCGCGCATCAAGGCCATCCTGCGCCGCACGCGCATGCTGCCGCCCAACTTTCAAGTCACCGAGCCGGGCCGCGAAATCGCCTTCGGCAACTGGCGGCTGGACACCACGGCGCGCCACCTGCTGGACGCCGAGGGCACCATCGTCGCGCTCAGCGGCGCGGAATACCGGCTGTTGCGCGTCTTTCTGGACCACCCGCAGCGCGTGCTGAACCGCGACCAGCTGTTGAACCTGACGCAGGGCCGCGACGCCGACTTCTTCGGGCGTTCGATCGACCTCCTGGTCAGCCGGCTGCGCCAGCGTCTGCGCGAAGACGCGCGCGAACCCATGTACATCAAGACCGTGCGCAGCGAAGGCTATGTGTTTTCCGCCGCGGTCGACGTCTCGGAAGGCGGACAGTGACCACCGCCGCGCCCCGCCGCCCCGCCTGGCCCCGCACGCTGGTCGCGCGGCTGTTCCTGATCTTCGTGGCGGGATTGATCCTGGCGTACGGTCTGTCGTTCGCGTCGCTGTTCTACGAACGCTACAGCGCCACCCGCAACATGATGCTGGGCGACCTGGAACGCGACGTCGCCATCGCCATGGACATCCTGGACCGTCTGCCCGCCGACGAGCGCGCCGCCTGGCTGCCGCGCCTGTCCAGCAACAACCGCCAGTATCTGCTGGGCGACGGCAAGGCCAACCAGCCGCTCTCGTTGGATGCCGCGCGCACCGCCGCGCAGTCGATCGAGGCCGCGCTGGGCCCGGAGCGTCCCGTCACGGTGCGCGCCATGGCGGACGATCCGCGCCACATTCAGGCGCGCGTCGTGCTGTCCGACGGCCAGCCCGCGATTCTGGATATCGAACTATTGCGGATGCGGCCGGCGCCGTGGCTGTTTGGCGTGCTGGGCGTGCAGCTGCTGCTGCTGGCCGGCTGCGCCTGGATGGCGGTGCGCCTGGCCGTGCGCCCACTGACCCGCCTGGCCCGCGCGGCCGAGGAACTGGATCCCGATCACAAGAGCCCCTTGCTCGACGAGGCAGGCCCCGCCGAAGTCGCGCACGCCGCCGTCGCCTTCAACGCCATGCAGGACCGCATTGCCGCGCATCTAGCCGAGCGCATGCAGATGCTGGGCGCCATCTCCCACGACCTGCAGACCCCCATTACCCGCATGAAGCTGCGCACGGAGTTCATGGATGCGTCTACCGACCGCGACAAGCTGGCGCAGGACTTGAACGAAGTGGAGCGGCTGGTGCGCGAAGGCATCGACTACGCCCGCAGCGCGCACGGCAAGACCGAGCAGCCGGCGCGGATCGACCTGAATGCCTTTCTGGATAGCCTGGTGTGCGACTACCAGGACACGGGCAAGGATGTGTCTCTGTCGGGCGACGCTGTTCCGCCGCTGTTGACGCGTCCCCATGCACTGCGGCGCATCCTGGGCAATCTCATCGACAACGCGCTGAAATTCGCGGGCGCCGCCGAGGTGCGCGTGGCGGCGCTGCATGATTCGACGTTGTCCATCCACGTGCTGGATCGCGGGCCGGGTATCCCGGCGGCCGAACTGGACGCCGTGCTGCAACCGTTTTACCGGCTGGAAAGCTCCCGCAACCGGGACACGGGCGGGACGGGCCTGGGCCTGGCGATCGCGCATCAGCTCGCTGAGGCGCTGGGCGGCAGGCTGATCCTGTCCAACCGCGAGGGCGGCGGCCTGTCGGCGGAGGTCAGGATCGCGCCGCTCGCCACGTAGTTTCAAACGTCAGGCGTCGCGCAGCGCGCCCGACTGCAGCAGCGGCTTCAGAATGCCGGCAGAGTACAGCCGCGCCAGGTTCACGAGGAAGTCCGTGAAATCCGTCTTGGCCGCGTGATCGGCGCTGTCGGAAATCACGCGCATCACGGCAAACGGCACGCCGAACTCGTGGCACACCTGCGCCATCGCCGCGCCTTCCATTTCCAGGCACAGCGCATCGGGCAGGCGATTTCGCAGCTCGTGCGCCAGATCGTTGTCGTTGACGAAGATGTCGCCGGTCGCGATCAGGCCATGATGGACCCGCGGCTGCGCGGCCGCGCCCGGCAAACCGCCCTTGGCCGCGAAGTCACGCGCGCTATCCAGCAGCAATGCGCTCAGCGCGGCATCGGCGTCGAAGCGCTCGCGACCCAGCAAGGGAATTTCGTGCCGCCCGAACAGGGGCCGCGCGTCCATGTCGTGCTGCATCAGGGCATCGGCCACGACCACGTCGCCCACGCGCACCTGCGGATGCAGCCCGCCCGCCAGGCCCGTGAACAGCACGCGCGACACGCCGAATTCCTGGATGACGATGGACGCCGTCGCGGCCGCGGCCACCTTGCCGATACGGCTGAGCGCAATGACGCAGGGCGTGCCCCACAGCGTGCCCACCTGAAAATCGCGCATGGCGATGCGGCGCGTCTCCGCGCCGGGTTCCATGGCCGCCAGCAGGTCGGCAATTTCTTCGTGCAGCGCGCCCAGAATGGCGAGACGTCCCATGTGTGTGCTTTCCGTGGTTGTTGCTTGATCGTTGCTTGACGCAGCCCGTGCCGCCAGCGCGCAACATACTCCAATGCCGCCGCGCCCGCCAATGACGGCGGTTTGTATCGCAGCGTATCTGGGCGGGCTCTGGATACGCGGTGATGCCATCCCGCCCCGGCGCCGACACATGACCGATACAGCCGCTTGATGCAATGCAGGCTCTTAACCCCTGGCACGGCCACGCCGCGCCGACCATCCTGGAGTCATCATGGCCAAGCAACTCGAGCAGGTCCTCTACACCGCCCACACCCACACCACCGCCGGCCGCGAAGGCGCGGGCCGCAGCAGCGACGGCGCGCTGGACGTCACGCTCAGCACGCCCGGATCCGCCAAACCCGGCACCAATCCCGAACAGCTTTTTGGCGTGGGCTACTCGGCCTGCTTCATGGGCGCGATCAAGCGCGCCGGCGCCACCCACGGCATCACCGTGCCGCGCGACATCGCCATCGACGCCAGCGTATCGCTGGGCAAGGTCGATAACGGCGCCAACTTCGCGCTTGGCGTCACACTGGCCGTCTCGCTGCCGGGATTGACCGGGGAGCAGAAGCAGTTGCTGGTTGAATCGGCGCACCAGCTGTGCCCGTACTCGCGCGCGATTCGCGACAACATCGATGTGCAGTTTCAGATTGTCTGACGCGGGTTTGAGCGTCTTGGGAGGCGGCCTGCGGGCCGCCTTTTTCTTGCGTCGGGCGGATACTGTTTGGCGCTGCGTGGATACCATCCTTTGGCGTTTTGGTTTGCTACTGATTCCGTAGTAAGGGCGTACTCCCGAAATTGGGGCACGGGCCGTTTCGCCTACAACGCACTTCTTTGACATCACAGAGCTAGGCAAAAAGGCGGTGTACGGATTTGCAGCAGGGAAACCCCGCGCCCTGACGAAATGCCCGCCCGTGCTAGCTTGCCTCACGCAGGCGTTGTGCCAGCCGGCAGCATGGGTATCGCAAGCCTTTATCTGTGTGTGGGGAGACGATCATGGTGAAGAACCTCGCCGTATTCTTCGACGGCACGTGGAACGAACCCAACGACCGCACCAACGTCTACGAGCTCTTCAAAGCCGCGCCCGAGACCAGCACTCAGGAAACGATCTACATCGAAGGCGTCGGCACGCAAGGCCAGGGCCTGTGGTCGGCCATCGACAAATTCATGGGCGGCGCGTTCGGCGCGGGCCTGTCGGCCAACATCCGCGAAGGCTACCGCTGGCTAAGCCAGCGCCACCAGCCCGGCGACCGCATCTTCCTCTTCGGCTTCAGCCGCGGCGCCTACTCCGCCCGCAGCCTGGCGGGCATGGTGCGCAAATGCGGTCTGCTCAACGAGGCCACCGAAGACCACGTCTCCGAGGCCTACGCGCTGTACCGCGACGACTGCGAACCCTCCTCGCCCGAGGCCGCCTCGTTCCGCGAACGGTTCTCCCGCGAAACCGACCTGCACTTCGTCGGCGTCTGGGACACCGTCGGCAGCCTGGGCATCCCCGTGGGCGGCGTATCCTTCCCCGGCTTCTCCAGCTTCTACAACTTCCACGACACGGAACTGAGCAACCACGTCCTGAACGCCTACCACGCCATCGCCACCAACGAATACCGCGAGCCCTACTTCCCGACCCTATGGACCCGCCGCGCGGGTTCGCCGCCACGGCCGGCGCACCTGCCCGTCGAGCAACGCTGGTTCATCGGCGCGCACTCCGATGTGGGTGGCGGATATCAGGATGGGAGCTTGCAGACGCTGCCGGCGTCGTGGCTGCAGGAAAAGGCAAGACAGGCGGGGCTGGAGACGGGGACGGTGCAGCGGATCTCGACCGATTACGAACAGTGCGAACCGCATGATTCGTACAAGGAGTTCACGGAGAAGGTGCCGATTCCGGTGAAGCGGCGGCCCAGGGTGTGGGATCGGGAGACGGTGTTGAATCTGACGATCGATGATCGCTTGCTTGGGAGGTTTGAGCGGAATCAGGCGTTTCTCAAGGAGTATCCGGATTTCAGGGATGCGTTGGGGAAGTTGGAGGTGGGGCGGTAGATTCACTCGCCAGGACCATATTCACCAAACTGTCCAGTTTGAATAGTTGGATCCTGCCGCGCAGCAGATCGGCAATGCGACGCTGTGTCACGCCGAACAGCTGCGCAGCCTGCACCTGAGTGATTTCGGACTGCTTCACGCGATTTGTCAGCACCATCATCAAGGCAGAGCGCAACTTCATGCTTTCCGCTTCCATCGGCGTGTTCTCGATGGCGTCCCACACGCTTGAAAACAACAGGCGCTGCGCACCGGCAACACTTGATTCGTCGGACATGTAATCACTCTATTGACTGAAAAGTGAAAAATGTCGCCGGGCTCGACTTTAGTGTCGATGGGATTTGGTCTGAATCAGCGACCGTTCTGCGCAGGATCACCCCGCCACGTACCCCAAAGCCACACTGGCTGCCAGCGCCTCGCGCTTTACCGCGGCCACCACTGCCCCACCCTCGGACACATCAAATCCGCCCGTCGCACCCAGCGCGGTCAATACCGCGCAGACGCGTCCGGTATGGTCATACAGCGGCGCCGACACGGCGCTGATGCCGCGCAGATTGGTGTCTTTCACCGTGGCGCACCCCGCTGCCCGCACATCGCGGCGCAAGACGCCGATGGGGTCGTCCCGATCCAGCAGCGCGCGCTGCTCAGTCGGTGCGCCGGCCAGTTCGGCTTCCGCCAGCGCCCGCACGGGCGCTTCGTCCAGCAATCCCAGAAAAGCCCGCCCCGTCGCCGACCACAGCATCGACAGCACCGAGCCGACGCGCACGTTCACGGTGACGGGCAAACCAGGCTCCTCGAAGCGCACGATGGTTGGGCCCTTGTTGCCCATGACGGCGATGAAGCAGGTGACGGCCAGGCTTTCGCGCAGGCGAACGAGCGCGGGTTCGCCGATGCGTAGGGGGTCGGCCTGGCGCATGGCGGCCACGCCGACGTAAAGCGCTTCGAGGCCCAAGTGGTACTGCTGCGTCGCCACTTCCTGGTCGACCAGTCCTTCCGCGATGAGACTCATGAGGTAGCGGTGCACCTTGGCGGGGCTTTCGCCGACGTGGGCGGCCAGCGCGGTGAGGCTGGCGCGGCCGCCCAGGCGTGCAAGCCCTTTCAGGACGGACATGCCGGTTTCCGCGGCCTGGACCCGCTGCCGGCGTTCGCGAGGCCGGACGGCCGGGGCTTCGGCGGATTCAAGATCAGACGCGAGGTCGGATTCGGGCGGCAAGGCGGCTTTGCTCATGGGGGAATACAGCTCCGAGGGCAGGCGCTCGCCGGCAAACGAGGGACCGAAAGCCTGGAGCGGCACTAAGGTTAACCCTTCTTCAAAAATTACGCATTGCGTATATGCTTTACGCAAATAAGGAATGCACTTTTGACATTTCACAACGAGGAGACTTGTCCATGCGCAGTGTTAAACACCACATCCTGGCCGGCCTGATGGCCCTGCCCCTCTTGGCTTGTGCCAGCGCGTCCGCGCAGCAGGCGGCTGCCGATTACCCGTCCAAGCCCGTGCGCTGGATCGTGCCGTATGCCGCAGGCGGCGGGTCGGATTTCCTGGCGCGCAGCATCGGGCAAGGCCTGACCGGACGCCTGGGCCAGCCGGTGGTGATCGAGAACAAGCCGGGCGGCAACACGGCAATCGCGGCGTCGGAAACGGCGCGTGCCCCGGCCGACGGCTACACGATGTTGTCCGCCGACAACGGCACGCTGGTGTTCAACCCCGCCCTCTACAAGAAGCTGTCGTATGACCCGGCGAAGGATCTGGCGCCGGTCACGCTGATGGGACGGTTTCCGATGATCCTGGTGGTCGGTCCGGCGATGAAGGTGAACTCGGCCAAGGAATTCCTGGCCGAAGCCAAGGGACGCAAGGAAGGCCTGGACTACGCCTCGGCCGGCGCGGGCAGTCCGCACCACCTGGCAATGGAGTTGCTGAAGGTCGAGGCGGGGCTGACGATGACCCACGTGCCGTACCGTGGCGCCTCGCCGGCCCTGGCGGATGTCGCCGGCGGTCAGGTGCCCGCGATGATGGTGGACCTGGCTGCGGGCGCCGGCTTCATCAACGGCGGCAAGGTCAAGGCGCTGGCGGTCGCCAATCCGACGCGTCTGCCGCAATTGCCCGACGTGCCGACATTCGCCGAGATCGGCCTGAAGAACGTGGAAGCCGCCGCGCAGGTCGGCGTGGTGGTGCCCGCCGCGACACCCAAGCCGGTGATCGAGGCCCTGAACAAGCAGGTGGTCGCGACCATCAATGATCCGGCCACGCGCCAGCGGCTGGTCGAGTTCGGCATCGAGCCTATCGGCAACACGCCCGCGCAGTACGCCGAGATGCTGACGGCCGAACGTGCCCGCTGGCAGAAGCTGATCAAAGATCTGGGCATCACGCTGGATTGAGCATTACGCGGGGATGAGCGTCATGCCGGCCTAGGCATCACGCTCGACCGCATCACGTTGAACCCCGCATCACCGGCCCGCCGCATCCAAAGCCGCAAGCATGTGCCGCACCCCGCGGCGGGCCCGCAAGACGAACACACGGAACGACCTCATGAACCAAGCATCCGCCACGCCGCGCCCCTCGGGCTGTCCCATCGATCACGCTGCGCTGTCCGCCGCGCAAAGCCCGACGGGCTGTCCGGTCAGCCCGCGCGCCGCCGAGTTCGACCCCTTTGGGGACGGCTATCAGCAGGACCCGCCGGAATATGTGCGCTGGGCGCGCGATCAGGAGCCGGTGTTCTACAGCCCGCAACTGGGCTATTGGGTCGTGACGCGCTACGACGACATCAAGGCGATCTTCCGCGACAACATCACGTTCAGCCCGTCGATCGCACTGGAGAAGATCACGCCGACGGGGCCGGAGGCCAACGCGGTGCTGGCGTCGTATGGCTATGCGATGAACCGCACGCTGGTGAACGAGGACGAGCCCGCGCACATGCCGCGGCGCCGCGTGTTGATGGATCCGTTCACGCCCGAGGAATTGAAGCATCACGAACCCATGGTGCGTCGCCTGACGCGCGAATACGTGGACCGCTTCATCGACGACGGGCGCGCCGATCTCGTCGATCAGATGCTGTGGGAAGTGCCGCTGACCGTGGCGCTGCATTTTTTGGGCGTCCCGGAAGAAGACATGGACCTGCTGCGCCAGTATTCCATCGCGCACACAGTGAACACCTGGGGCCGCCCGAAGCCGAAGGAACAGGTTGCCGTTGCGCATGCAGTCGGCAATTTCTGGCAGCTGGCCGGCAAGATCCTGGACAAGATGCGGCAGGATCCGTCGGGCCCCGGCTGGATGCAATACGGCCTGCGCAAGCAGCAGACGCACCCGGAGGTGGTCACCGATTCGTACCTGCATTCGATGATGATGGCCGGCATCGTGGCGGCGCACGAGACCACGGCCAACGCGTCGGCCAACGCGATCAAGCTGCTGCTGCAGCATCCGCAGGCCTGGCGCGAGATCTGCGAGGATCCGAACCTGATTCCCAATGCGGTCGAGGAATGCCTGCGCCACAACGGCTCGGTCGCGGCCTGGCGGCGGCTGGCCACGCGCGACGTGGAGATCGCGGGCGTCGCCATTCCAGCGGGTTCGAAATTGCTGATCGTGACGTCGTCGGCCAATCATGACGAGCGCCAGTTCGGCGATGCCGATCTGTTTGATATCCGCCGCGAAAACGCGAGCGATCAGCTCACCTTTGGTTATGGCTCGCACCAGTGCATGGGCAAGAACCTGGCGCGCATGGAGATGCAGATCTTCCTTGAAGAACTGACCCGCCGCCTGCCGCATTTGACGCTGTCCGAGCAGGCCTTCACCTATGTGCCCAACACGTCATTCCGCGGGCCGGAACATCTGTGGGTGGAATGGGATCCGGCGCAGAACCCGGAGCGCGCGAACCCGTCGCTGCTGGAAAGCGGGCATCCGGTGCGCATCGGCGAACCGTCTTCGCACGCCATCACCCGCCCGGTCGTGGTGCAAAGCGCGGAAGCGGCAGCCGACGGCATTCTGCGGCTGCGCCTGGTGTCACCGGACGGCAAGCCCCTGCCCCGCTGGTCGCCCGGATCGCATATCGATGTGGAATGCGGCGATACCGGTCTGTCGCGTCAATACTCGCTGTGCGGTGACCCGGCCGAGACCGGCGTGTTTGAAATTGCCGTGCTGCGCGAGGCGGATGGCCGTGGCGGGTCGGCGTGGATGCACGCGAACGCCACGCCCGGCGCGCGCCTGCGCATTCGCGGTCCGCGCAATCACTTCCGGATGGACGAGTCGGCCCCGAAGCTCATCCTGATAGCGGGCGGCATCGGCATCACGCCGATCAGCGCCATGGCGCGGCGTGCGCGGGAGTTGGGGCTGGATTATGAATTGCATTACAGCGGGCGCTCGCGCGGTTGCATGGCGATGGCGGACGAACTGGCGGCGCTGCACGGCGACCGGCTGCATCTGCACGTCAAGGACGAAGGCAGCCGCGCCGATTATGCGGCCCTGCTTGCCGAACCGCGCGCGGGCGCACAGGTCTATGCCTGCGGACCGCAAGGCCTGCTGGACGCGCTGGCTGGTTGCTGCGCGGCTTGGCCGGAGGATGCGCTGCGGGTGGAGCACTTCCATTCCACACTTGGGACGTTGGATCCGTCGAAGGAACAGGCGTTTGAAGTTGTGCTCAAGGATTCGGGCATCGTCATCACCGTGCCTGCGGACCAGACGCTGCTGACGGCATTGCGTGGCGCCAATATTGATGTGCAGAGCGATTGCGAGGAAGGGTTGTGCGGCTCGTGCGAGGTGCGCGTTCTGGAAGGCGACATCGACCACCGCGACGTGGTGCTGACTCGGGCGGAACGCGAGGCGAATAACAAGATGATGGCGTGCTGCTCGCGGTCTTGCGGGGGGAAGAAGGTGGTGTTGGAGCTGTAGGCGGCTGGGGTGGCTGATGGCGGTGTCAGACACCCGGGTGAGGTCATGCTGGGCTTGCTGCGGTGGCGCAGGGGTGTCAGACACCTGGAGACTGACTAAGGAAGAAGGTGGTGTTGGAGCTGTAGGCGGCTGGAGTGGGCTGATGCCGGTGTCAGACACCCGGGTGAGACCATGCTGGGCTTGCCGCAGTGGTGCAAGGGTGTCTGACACCTGGAGACTGACTAAATGAGGTGTCTGACACCCTGGTGAGACGGTGCCGGGCTTGTTGCGGTGGTGCAAGGGTGTCAGACACCTGGCAGACCTGGCAGCGACTTGGCAACGCGCGCACCCGCCGCAAAAAAACGCCCCGGCCTTTACGCCGGGGCTATCCCTGCACCACACACTGCTGCTTGCTCTGTCCGTCCCGATCAGTTCGGGAACACCTTGATCTGGTCGCTCTTCAACACATCAGGCGTCAGGCTCTTTTCGATCCACGCCATCGACGTATCCGTCACCCC
The DNA here is from genome assembly GCF_059760815.1 of Achromobacter sp. 1012554356. Classification (NCBI taxonomy): domain Bacteria; kingdom Pseudomonadati; phylum Pseudomonadota; class Betaproteobacteria; order Burkholderiales; family Alcaligenaceae; genus Achromobacter; species Achromobacter sp. 1012554356. The sequence goes on from NZ_JCBANC010000015.1 coordinate 42,763, forward strand.
CGGCGTCACCAGTTCGGCCGGCACGATGGTGATGTCGGCCAGGACCTTGAATGGGTACTTGTCGCTCTTCTTGGTGACGCCGAACAGTTGCGCTTCCAAGGCTTGGCCGTCGGCGCGGTGCATTTTCACTTCGCGGCCGTAGCCCTTGAAGCTGACGTCGTGCATCGCGGCCGCGACCTGCTCAGGCGTGGGCCAGTTGCCGCCGTTGTCCTTGATGGCCTTTTCGTAGCCGGCCTTCAGGCCGTAGATGCCTTGCACCATGTGATAAACCGAGTAGATCGGATAGGCGCCGGTCTTGTCGTGGAATTTCTTCACGAAGGCCTGGTGCTTGGGATCGTCCTTGGTTTCGGGATGCAGGAAGTAGTGATCGCCACGCGCGCCGACCAGGACGCCTTCGGGCAGGGCATTGCCCAGGCGTTCCAGCGAGCTTTCGGCCAGCGACAGCACGAAGGTCGAGTTCTTGAACAGGTTGCGTTGCGAGGCCTGACGCACGAAGTTGTCCAGGTCGCCGCCCCACGAGGTGGAGACGATGACGTCCGGGCGCAGCGCCTGCAGGCGGCTGATTTCGGTGGAGAAGTCGGCGGCGCCGAACTTGGGGAACATCTCGGCGACGACCTTGACGTCGGGCTTGAACTTCTTGAGCGCGGCCAGGAAGATGTCGCGCGAATCGCGGCCCCAGGCGTAATCCTGGTTGACGATGGCGATTGTCTTGAAGTCGGGCTTGACCTTCATCAGGTACAGCACCTGCGCGACCATCTCGGTGGTGGCGTTGGCCTGCGTGCGCACGACGTACTTGTATTTCTTGCCTTCCAACGCCTTTTCCGTGCCGCAGTCCCACAGCACGTTCAGCACCTTCAGGTCCTCGGCCACGGGCGCGACGATGTTGCAGTGGCCGCTGGAAATGGCCGACAGCATCACGCGCGTGCCGCCTTCGGCCAGGCGCCGGTATTCGGACAAGAGCTTTTCGCCGCCGCCGCCTTCGTCGATGTAGCTGGGCACGATCTTGACGCCGTCGATGCCGCCGCCCGCGTTGATCTCTTCGATCAGGATGTCGGCCGCATCGCGCGCCGGCACGCCGAACACGGACGCCGAGCCCGACAGGAAGGTCGAGATGCCGACGTTCAGTTCCTTGGGTTTGTCGGCGGCGATGGCCAGCGTGGCCAGGCCCGACAGCAGGGTGGCGCCCAGCAAGGCCGCCAGTCTTGAGGTCTTCATGGTGTTGTCTCCAGTGTTGTTGATCGGGTCTGTGCCCTTAGAAAACGATGGCGTCGCGCAGGCTGCCGCCGGTGGCGAGGTGATCGAACCCCTCGTTGATCTGGTCCAGCGAAAACGATTGGCCCATCATCCTGTCGACCGGCAGGCGGCCGGCCTTGTACAGGTCGATGTAGCGGCCGATGTCGATGGCGGGCACGCCCGAGCCCAGGTAGCTGCCCCGGATCTCGCGCTCTTCGCCCACCATTTGCGACAGCGACAGCGGGAAGCTGAACTTGGGATTGGGCAGGCCGGACGTGACCGTGGCGCCGCCGCGGCGCGTGAGCTTGTAGGCGGTCTCGAAGGCGGGCACGGCGCCCGCCATGTCAAAGCCGAAGTCCACGCGGCCGCCGGCCAGATCCATGAGGTCGTCGTCGGTCTTGACCTGCTTCGGGTTGACGAGGTGCGTGGCGCCCAGCTCTTTCGCCAGCGCCAGTTTTTCGTCGCTGAGGTCGATGGCGACCACGCGGCGCGCGCCCGCGGCAACGGCGGCCAGCAGCGCGCTCAGGCCCACGCCGCCCAGCCCGACGATCGCGGCGGTGTCGCCCACCTTGATGCGCGCGCGGTTGATGACGGCGCCGGCGCCGGTCAGCACGGCGCATCCGAACAGCGCGGCCTCGCGGTGGGACAGTTCGACATTCACCTTGACGCACGAGCGCCGCGACACCACGGCGTATTCCGCGAAGCAGGACACGCCGGTGTGATGGTTGATGTATTCGTCGCCGATGTGCAGGCGGCGCTCGCCGCCCAGCAACGTTCCCTTGGTGTTGGCCACCGCGCCCGGTTCGCACAGCGCGGGCCGGCCTTCCATGCAGGGGTTGCAGCAGCCGCAGCTGGGCACGAACACCATGGCAACGTGATCGCCGGCCTTCAGGTCCGTGACGCCCGGCCCGGTTTCCACGACTTCGCCGGACGACTCATGGCCCAGCACGATCGGCACGCCGCGCGGCCGGTCGCCATTGATGACGGACAGGTCCGAATGGCACAGGCCGGCCGCACGGATCCTGACCAGCACTTCACCGAACCCGGGCGGGTCCAGCTCGATATCCGCGATGGTCAGGGGCCGGGTCTGCGCATACGGTCCTTCGACCCCCACTTGCCGCAATAACGCCGCTTTGATTTTCATGCGTCTTCATCCACAGAAGTGATCCGGACCGCGGGCGGTCGCGGCATCCGGCACGCCGCGACCCCGCGGCAAGCCGGCGTCCAAACCTATACCGTGCGCCCGCCGTCGACGGGGAATTCCACGCCCGTGATGAACTCGGCGGCATCGCTGGCCAGAAACAGCGCGGCCGCGGCCACGTCGGACGGCTGGCAGAAGCGGCCGAGCGGAATGGTCGACACGAACTTCGCGCGGTTCTCGGGGGTGTCGGGCAAGCCCATGAAGAGTTCGAACATGCCGGTCACGCCCATGACCGGGCAGATGGCGTTGACGCGGATGCCTTCGCCACCCAGCTCCACGGCCATCGACTTGGACAGCACGTTGACCGCGCCTTTGGACGCGTTGTACCAGCTGAGGCCCGGGCGCGGACGGATGCCGGCCGTCGACCCGATGTTCAGGATCACGCCGCGCTTCTGGCGGCGCATGACGGGCACGACGGCCTGGGCCATGTGATAGATCGACTTCACGTTGATGTCGAACATACGGTCGAAGGTAGCCTCGTCCACGTCCAGCATCGGCTGGTTCTTGTGGGTGATGGCAGCGTTGTTGACTACGATGTCCACAGTACCGAATTTGTCGAGCGCGGCGCGCACCACGTTGTCGATGTCGGCGCGGCTGGACACGTCGGCCTTCACGGCCAGCGCGGCGTCGCCGATTTCGGCCGCCACGCGGTCGGCGGCCTCTTTATTGATGTCGGCGATCACGACCTTGGCGCCTTCCTTGGCGTACAGCTTGACGATGCCCTCGCCGAAACCGTTACCGCCGCCCGTGACGATCGCAACCTTGCCTTGCAACTGGCTCATTTCTTGTCTCCGTATTGTGCGCGGCGATCACTCGCCATAGAACTGAATCAGAGTCTTGGTCGTGCTCATCTCTTCCAGCGCGATGAAGCCTTTTTCCCGGCCGTGGCCGCTTTTCTTGACGCCGCCGAATGGCAGTTCGACACCGCCGCCCGCGCCGAAGCCGTTGATGTAGACCTGGCCGCACTTGATGCCGCGCGCCACGCGCTGCTGGCGTCCGCCGTTCTCGGTCCAGACCGCGCCCAACAGGCCGTAATCGGTGGCGTTGGCCAAGCGGATCGCCTCGGCCTCATCCGCGAAGGGCAGCGCGACCAGCACCGGCCCGAAGATCTCCTGCGTCAGCAGGTCGCTGTCATGGCTGGTGGCGGCGAAAAGCGTGGGTTTGACGAAATAGCCGCCCTGCGGCACGCCATCGGCAATGCCGCCCTCGGCCGCGACCTGCAGGCCCTCGGACAGGCCCTTGGCGATGTAGCGGTTGACGCGGTCGTACTGCGCCTTGTTGACGACGGGCCCGCACGTCAGGTCCATGTCCGGCGTGCCGGCACGCACCTTCGAGAACTCCTCGCCCAGCGCCTTCATGAAGTCGTCGTAGATGCCCTTTTGCACCAGCAGCCGGCTGCCCGCCGTGCAGGTCTGGCCGGTGTTGTGGACGATGCCCTTGACGATGGCCGGAATGGCGAGCTTGTAGTTGGCGTCGTCAAAGACGATGTGCGCCGACTTGCCGCCCAGTTCCAGCACGCACTTGACCGCGTTGAGCGCGGCGGCCTGCTGGACCAGCACGCCGACTTCGTTCGAGCCGGTGAAGGTGATGAAGTTGATGCCGGGATGGCGCGACAGCGCAGCGCCGGCCTCTTCGCCCAGCCCCGAGACGATGTTCAGCGCGCCCGGCGGAAAGCCGACTTCCAGCGCCAGTTCGGCCACGCGGATGATCGACAGGCACGCGTCCTCGGCAGGCTTGACCACCGCCGCGTTGCCCATTGCAAGCGCCGGCGCCACGCTGCGGCCGAACATCTGCGCGGGGTAGTTCCACGGAATGATGTGTGCGGTGACGCCCAGCGGCTCGCGGATGAGCTGCACCGAATAGTCCTTCTGGAACGGGATGGTCTGGCCGTGCACCTTGTCGGCCGCGCCGCCGTAGAACTCGAAGTAGCGAGCCAGCACGGTGATGTCGCCGCGCGCGGTGGACATGGGCTTGCCGGTATCGCGCGATTCCAGTTGCGCCAGTTCCTCGTGGTGCGCCAGCACGCTTTCGCCCAGGCGCATCAGCAGGCGGCCGCGTTCCAGCGCCGTCATGTCGCCCCAGGAGCCTTCCAGCGCGTCGCGGGCGGCTTGCACGGCCGCGTTGACGTCGGCCTGCTGGCCGCGCGGAATGGTGGTGAACACCTCGCCGTCTACGGGGGAAACGACCTCGATCGTGCGCCCGTCCTGGGCATCGACCTGGCGGCCGCCGATAATCATCTGCGTCATGGGAATGTCTCCGTGGGGTATCAGTTCAGCGTGATCGAGCCGCGCTCGATCGTCCATATCTGGTCGGGGATGTCGCCCAGCAGCTTCACGTTGGATTCGGTGATGACCACGCACAGGTCGGGCTGCATTTCCTTGAGCCGGCCCAGCGCCTCGGTGTAGTCGCGCGCCAGCTTGGGCGCGAGCCCCTGAAAGGGTTCATCCAGCATCAAGAGCCGCGTGCCGACCATGACGGCCCGTGCCAGCGCCACCATCTTGCCCTGCCCGCCCGACAGCGCGGAGCCGGACCGCTTGAGCATCGGCTCCAGTTGCGGCACCACCTTCAGCACGGTGTCCATGCGAGCCTGAATCTCGGCCTTGGACTGGCCCTGCACCTCGCACGGCAGGTGCAGGTTTTCCTCGACGGTCATGGTCGGGAAGATGACGCGGTCTTCGGGCGCGTAGCCCACCTTCATTGCGGCGCGCTTGTGGCCGGGCAACGCGGTGAGGTCGGTGCCGTCGAATGCAATCTTGCCGGAGCGGATACGCGTCAAACCCATGATGGTGCGCAGCAGCGTGGTCTTGCCCGCGCCATTGCGCCCGACGATGCCGATGGTGCGGGACGCTTCGAAGCTGGCGCTGACGTCGCGCAGGATGCGATTGCCCGCCAGGTCGACGTTGATGGCCGATAGATTCAACATGGTTCAGGCCCCCAGCACTTCGCTTCTGATCTGCGGATTATTCAAGACTTCCTCGGGCGATCCGTCCGCGGCCACCTTGCCCGCGATCCAGGCCGCCACGCGGGTGGCGTAGCGCGACACGATGTCCACGTCGTGCTCGACGAACCAGCTTGTCACGCGGCGCTCGTCCAGCGCGTGCATCACGGTTTCCATCAACGCGAACTTGTCTTCCGAAGCGACACCGCTGGTGGGCTCGTCCATGATCAGCAGCTTGGGCTGCAGCGCCAGCGCCATCGCCACGTCCAGCAGCTTGCGCTTGCCTTCGGGCAGCTCGATGCAGGCTTCGTCGGCGTCGGGCAAGAGGCCCACCAGCTCCAGCGTGGCGTCCACCTCGCGCGCGTCGATGGTGCTTTCCAGCGACCGGAACCAGCTCAGTTCCTTGTTGCGGCGAGCGGCCGCGATCTGTACGCACTGGCGCACGGTGTGTTCGGTGAACAGCTGCGGCAGCTGGAACGAGCGCCCCATGCCCAGGCGCACGATCTTGCGCGGCGCCATGGCGGTGACGTCCTTGCCGTCGAAATAGACCTTGCCCTTGGCGGGCGTCAGGTACCCCGTGCAGATGTTGATGAACGTGGTCTTGCCCGCGCCGTTCTGGCCGATCACCGCCAGGCGTTCGCCTTCGTGCAGTTCGAAGTTGATGTTGTCGGCGGCCACCACGCCGCCGAAGGCGAGGTACAGGTCGGTGGTTTGAATGAGGGGTTTCATCATCAGTTCCTTGCTGCGACCTGCACGGGCGCCTGCGCGCGGCGTTGCGCACGTTCACGCGATTTGATGCGCTTGGTGATCTGGCCCACGAAGCCGGTGGGGAACATGAAGATGACCAGGATCAGCGTGAGGCCCAACAGGAACTGCCAGAGACCCGGGAAGTAGGCGGCGGACACGAGCTTTACGGATTCAAAGCCCACCGCGCCCAGGAATGCGCCGGCGGCATGGCCCGCGCCGCCCAGGATGGTGATGAAGACGAATTCGCCCGAGCGCAGCCACGAGCCGATTTCCGGCGTGACCAGCCCTTGCATCAGCGCAAGGATCGCGCCCGAAAAACCCACCACCACCGCCGACAGCAGATAGCCCTTCCACATGATGAAGTACGCGGAAAACCCCAGGTATTCGATCCGCGTTTCGTTGGTCTTGATGGCCGACAGCGCCTGGCCGCTGCCCGAGCGGAAGTAACGCTGCACCCACCACGCCAGCACCAGCGACAGGACCAGCGTCAGCACCAGCAGCGCGCGTTCGAAGGATTCGCGCTCCATCACGATGCCGGCCATGGTCGGGCGCACGATGCGCATGCCGTCGGAGCCCCCGGTCAGCGTGTAGAGCTTGCCCAAGAGCGCAAACAGCACCATGCTGAGCGCCAAATTCAACATGCCGAAGAAGATGCCGCGGTAACGCACCACGAACAGGCCGATGACGACGGCGGCGACAAAACTGGCGACAACGCCGGCCAGGATCAGCGCCAGCGCATCCAGGCCGGGCATGGCCTTGGCCAGAAACGCCACGGTGTACGCCGAGATGCAGGCAAACATGGCGTGGCCGAACGAGATCTGGCCAGCGCGCGCCATCACCGACACGCCCAGTGCGGCAATCGCATAGGTCAGGCCGATGACGATGGGCGTGATCGTCCAGGAATAGGTGTAGCCAAGGAACAGCGTGAACAGCGCGGCCAGCAGGCTGAGGACAGGGACTTTCATCAGATCGTCCTCGCTTGAGCAACGGTGAACAGACCGTGCGGGCGGATGATCAGCACCAGCACCATGATGATGTAGGGCACGGCAACTTCCAGCTCCGGCGCGGCGTACACAGCGATGGCGCGGATGATGCCGATGAGCAGCGCGGCGATCAGCGCGCCGGTGATCTGGCCCAGCCCGGCGGTGGCGACCACCGCGAACGACAGCACCGTCATGTCGGTGCCGGCGCCTGGCACGAGCGATGTGGTGGGCGAGGCCAGCGCTCCGCCCAAGGCGCCGAGGATGGTCGCGATCACGAAGGTGACGTAGCCGATCTTCTTGGCGTTGATGCCGAGCGACGTCGCGACTTCGCGGTGGTGTGTGGTTGCTACCGTCTGCTTGCCCAGCTTGGTGTGGCGCAGGAAGAATTCCAGGCACACGTAGGCCAGCAGCGCCGTGGCGGGCACCACCACCAGCTGATACGTGGTGTAGGTGATGTCCCCGATCTCGATGTTGCCCAGCCGGTTGACGACTTCGCTGGCGCTATAGGGCTGCGCGCCCCACAGCAGGCGCTGGATGTCTTCCAGCATCAGGAACGCGCCGAAGGTAAGCAGCAGCTTGAGGATGGGGTCGTAGTTCTGGGCGCGGCGGATCAGGACGAATTCCATGATGCTGCCCAGCAGCAGCCCGACCGCGATGGCCGCCACGAACAACGCCGCGAAAAGAAGGATGGGAGAGTCGGTCTTGGGGGCCACGAACATGACGAGGCTGGCTGCGGCATAACCGCCGAAGGCGTAGAACGCGCCGTGGGCGACGTTCAGTATCCCCATCACACCGAACACCAGGGTTAACCCCATCGATACCAGGAACAGCAGACTGGCGTATGCCACGCCGTCCACCAAGGCGAGAGGCAGTAGATCCAAGGTCAAGCGTCTTCTCCCAATACGCTGAGCACGGACGCGACGAACCGTCAGGAGCGCGCGGCGTGCGGGCTTGCGCCCGGGCGCGCCCGGCGCGCCCTTGTCTCGTTATCAACCTTTCCGTGCCGTCTTGCGCAGGCTGCGCAAGGTGCCGGAAGGCCCTTTTATTGCAGGCTGCAGACCCGTCCCGCTACCGCTTTGGGCCTGCCCGCCTGTCTATGTTTGCGAAGTATAGGTAGGGGTTTATCGGCGACCTATTTATCTTTGTGCAAGGCGGGTTTAACAAGCGGTGGAGTGGCGGCGGACGCCCCCAGCGCCGCCAGCGGCGCCCGGGTTTGATAGTCCGGGATAATCCGGATCTGCGCCTCATCCGGCAGTCGTACATAACGGCCTAATCCATCTGGCGCCAGCGCGCCGACGTCCAGCTTCGCCAAGCTCGCGCCCGTGGCATCGCGCACGTCGATGCGCAGTTGCGGCGGCGCGAGGCCATAGGTTTCGCCGTCCTGCGGGGGCAGCGTGCGGTCGCTGCGCGCCTGTGAAAACAGCGCGATGAAGTCGGCCGCGTCAAAGCCTGCGGCGGCGCCCGGCGGCGTGGCGGTCCAGCCCTGCGGGCCGCGCGCCAATTGGACGGTTCCCGCGGGACCTGCCAACGTCACCTGCGCGGCCATGCCGGGCTCCCAGGCGTAAAGTCTGGCGGGCTTGCCGCGGTCGTCGTGCAGATGGGTATGACCGTCGTGATGCGCCGGCGATTCGGCGGCCTCGTGCCATTGCCACACCGACAGCGCAATGCCCGCTGCCAGCAGCGCCGGCCATAGCGCGCGGCGCGCATTCAACGCCGCCTCCACCACAGCAGCAGCCCCGTCAGCAACGCAAGCAGCGGCAACGCGACCGTGCTGGTCCAGAACACCGCGCGCATCTGGCGGTTGGTCAGTTCCACGCGGCGGTTCTCGTAGTGACGGGGCCGGATCGTCAGGAGCGCGTCTTCGCCCGCCAGCAGGGTGACGGCATTGGTGAACAGCGCGCCGTTGCCCAGTGTCGCGAAATGCCGGTTGATCGCGAAATCGCTATCGCCCGCGACCAGCAGCGTGGGATGCGCGGCCCCGTCCGCATTGGCCGCCTGCGCGTTGCGCGTGGCCAGCGCCATCAGCGTGTAGCGTGACGGCGGCTGGCCGGGCACCTGCGCATCGGCGGAGGTCTGCGCCAGCGGCGTCACCACCACGCCGGGCGGCAGCGCGTCGCCCGCGGGTTCCAGGCCGGCCGCGCCCGGAAAGAAGCTAAGCGGCAAGCCGCGCGTCATCTTGTGCCGCGTGTAGTCGCTGACGGCGGGACTGCCGGGATCGTTGCGGTAATGGCTGCCCGCATCGGCCAGCGCGCCCGGCGCCAACGCGATGCCGAAGTCGGACAGCAGACCGTCCAGGCCGTGCCGGGTATCGGGTTCCAGGAGCAACAGCGTCTTGCCCCCCGCGCCGGTCCAGCGGCGCAGCGCCTGGGCGTCATCGTCGCCAAACGGCGTGCGCGGACCGGCCGCCACCACGACAGCGCAGCGCGGCAATGCCTGCGCCAGGCTGCCCGCGCCCACCGCGCGCGTCGAAAACCCCAGCGTCTGCAACGCGTTGCGCGCCATCGCCATGCCGTGTTGTTCATGCACCTCGACACGCGCCACCAGGTTCTCGTCGTGATCGTGGTCTTCCAGGTCGTCCAGTGAAGTCAGGCTGTCGAGCGGCGCTTCGCGATGGCCCTGCGTGAAGCAGACGGTCTGCGCGCCGTTCTGGCTGATGCGGATGAGCGCATTGGTGAAGTCGGTTTCGGTGCCGCCGTTGATGGTAGTGCGCCGCTCGCCCGAGGCCAGCACGGCGCTGCCCGCAAACTGGATGCCGGCGGCGCGCGCTTCGGCCGGTCGCAGTGCGGGGTCGACCCCGCGCACGCGGATCAACGGATTCTCGCGTTCGTACTGGCGCAGCAGCTCCAGCGCGTCGACCATGCTTTTGTTGCGCAGGTCGTAGAACCAGGTCACCTCGACGGGCTGGCGCACCTGCCGCGCGACCTCCAGGCTTTCGGGGGCCAGGCTGTACACGCGCTGCGCGGTCAAATCGATGCGGCCCAGATTCCGCGACGCCCACAGGTTCAGCGCCAGCAGCAACGCGGCAACGGCCAGCACGGGCAGCCACAACACCAGCCGCCGCCCGGCGCGGCGCACGGCGGGGCTCATCGCAGCCTCCAGCGTTTCAGGTTGACCGATGCCACCATCAGCGCCAGCACCGCCACGCTGGCCAGCGTGACGGTGGCGGGACCGGGCAGCACGCCCCGGATGAAGTCCACGTGCTGCGCCGACAGCGACAAGGCCTGAAAGAACGGCGACAGCGCCGGAAACGTATCCAGCGCCGCCGGATAGTCGATGAACCACAGCAGCACAAGGATGCCCCACGTGGCGCTGGCGGCGACGATCTGGTTCGAGCAGGCGCTGGACACGGCAATGCCGATCGCCAGGAACAGCGCGCCGTACAGGAACACGCCGATGTACCCGCCCACGATGGGACCGTAGTCCGGTTGGCCGTACCAGGCCAGCGGCAGCACCGCCGACATCGTACCGGCCAACATCAGCGCCAGCATGGTCAGCCCCGCCGCGAACTTGGCGGCGACCAGCGTGACGTCCGACAGCGGCAGGGTCAGCAACAGCTCCAGCGTGCCCTGGCGCGCCTCTTCGGCGAAGGCTCGCATGCTGACCAGTGGCATCACCAACATCAGCAGGATGGTCATGTTGTGAAACGCCGTCACCATCTGCCCGGTGCTGACGAAGAACAGGTTGAAGCTGAACAGATAGCCCGACAGGGCCCAGAACACCGCCACGACGGCCAGCGCCACGGGCGAGCCGAAGTCGGTGCGCAGTTCCTTGCGGTACAACGCCGCGAAGCCCTTCATGCGCGTCTCCGTAATGGGGGATCGTTGGGCGCGAGCGCCGCCAGCAGGCGGGCTTCGACCGCTTCGTGCGCGGGCAGCACGGCGCGCAGTTCCGCGTGCGCCAGCGCGGTGCGCATCACGGCGTCGCAGGCGGCCGCGCTGGTGGCCGCGTGGGTGGCCACATTTGCACCGGGCGGGTCCCACGTGACGCGCCACTTGCTGGTGCCGGCATCCAGCAGCGTGATGTCCACGGCCTTCACGCCCGGGCACGCGGACAACGCCGCGTGCAATGCGGCATGCCCGGCGGTGGGCAGGGACAGCTGCAATTGCAGCGCGGCCCGCGATTCGCCCAGCGGCTGGTCCTCGATCAGCCGGCCTTGCCGCAGGATGGCGATGCGCGAGCACAGCGCCTCGACCTCCTGCATCAAGTGGCTGCTGAACACCACTGCGCGGCCTTCGGCGCAGCGCCGGATCATTGCGCGCGCTTCCACGATCTGCACGGGATCCAGGCCGTTGGTGGCTTCGTCCAGCAACAGCACCGGCGGGTCGTTCAGCACCGCCTGCGCCAGCCCCACGCGCTGGCGCTGCCCCTTGGACAGGCGGCCGATCACCGAGCGCGCCACGCCTTGCAGATCGAAGCCGTCAATGGCGCGTTCGATGGCCAGGCGGCGCGCGCTGGCGCCGCCCTGCACTTTGACGCCCGCGCCAAATTCCAGGTATTGCGTGACCGTCAGCGCGTCATAGAGCGGCGCGCGTTCGGGCAGATAGCCGATGTCGACGTTGCCGCGGCCCGGTGCGGGCTCGCGCCCCCGGATCGTGATGCGCCCGCTGTCGGGTGTGTAGAAGCCCGCCATCAGGCGCAGCGTGGTGGTCTTGCCGCTGCCGTTCGGTCCCAGCAGGCCCAGGATCTCCCCCGGCCTGACGGACAGGCTGAGGGATTCCAGGACCTGGCGGGATCCGAACGACTTGCAGACCTGGTGCAAGGCGACGGCGGGCTCCATGGCGCGCCTTAGTCGAACACTTTGGTTTTCGCGTTCTGCGCGTGCTGCTCCGCGTCATGGCTGTACCAGAGCTGCCCCTGGCGCGCGTCGCGAATCCGCTTGAGGCGGTCGATGGCCTGCATGGACGCCGCCGTGTTCCAGGTGATGCCCGGAATGACGCCCGCTTCGTTTTCACCGGTATAGATGGCGTCGGCCGCCAGCAGCACGACGCCGGTCTTGGGCAGCTTGACCTGCAGCGATTGGTGGCCCTGCGTGTGGCCCTTGGTGTCCAGCAGCACGATGGTGCCGTCGCCGAACAGATCGAAGTCGCCCTCGACCTGGATGAAGTCATAGTCGCGCGTGGTGTCGAAGTCCTTCATGACGTAGGCCGCGCGCTGGAATTTCTCGGGCCACCAGGCGGCGCGCAGCTCGGCTTTCTGCACGACGTGCTTGGCCTTGGGGAACATCTTGATGTTGCCGGCGTGATCCAGATGGAAGTGCGAGTACACGACGTACTTCACGTCGCTCACGTCAAAGCCGGCGGCCTTGAGCTGGCGGTCGATGACCTCGTCGCGGCCCTGGATGGAATTGAACGCGCCGCACAGCCCCTGTCCCCAGTAATTGGCGCAGTTGCCGTCGGCCGTGGCCTGGTTCATGCCGGTGTCGAACAGCACCAGGCCGCGCGGATGCTGGATCACGTAGGCAGGCACCGGAATCTTGATCTTGGTGCCCACGTCGACCATGGCGGTCATGAAGCCTTTGTCCAGTTCGATCTTGCCCACCGACAGTTGCATCAGCTTCACGTCCACCGGCGGCGCATCGGCGGCGTGCGCCCATCCGCCCGCCATGACCGCCACCGCCCCAACCATTGCCTTCCAGCTCTTGCTCATTGTTGTCTCCTCGGACCAACAGGGGGAAGCCGCAGCCCGGACGGCGCGGCCGATCAGCAAGCTCCCGGTGTGTCCCGGGTTCACAACGTCGACAGGGTGTTTTCCGTGCGAAGGCGCCTTGCGGCGGGCCGCGATCAATGCGCGCGACCGGAAACGGCATCTGGCGGCCGTTTTCTCTGTTGCGCACTCTGACGCAGCCCGGTTTGGCTGCCAATTAAGGATTTGTGAAGCAGGGCTTCGCGGCGCGCGAAGTGGGGGGAACCCTAGTACCGCGCCTGCAGTTCGGCAAACGACGCCAGCTCTCCGGCCAGCGCGCTCGCCATGACCGTGGGCGGGCTGGCCAGCCAGACGCTGCCGGGCCCCGATCTGCCCGGAAAATTCCGGTTGATGGCGCTGATCGTCACCTGCGACGCCTCGGTCGACGACCCCGGCCCGCAATTCGCGCACGCGCCGCACGACGGCTGCAGGATGCGCGCGCCCACAGCGGCAAAGGTCTTGTCGTAGCCCTGCGCCACGCAGTAGTCGCGCACGGCCGTGGTGCCGTATTGCAGATACAGCGTCACGCCGTCCGGCAACCGCAGTCCGCGCGCCACGGCCCACGCCAGCACCTGGTGGTAGTAGTCGAAATCCTCGCGCTTGCCGGCGGTACAGGAGCCGCCATACGCAATGTCGATGCGCGGCCGCGCGGTCAGGCTGGACAACGGCACGCCGTTGCCGGGGTCTCCGGGCGATGCCACCAGCGGCGACAGCGTGGCGCAGTCCACGCGCAGGACGGCGGCGTAGCCGGCGTCCGGATCGCTGCGCATCCACGGTTCAATGCCGGCGTCCACCCCGCGGCGTTCACGCAGGAAGCGGGCGGTCTCGGCGTCTGGCGCGACGATGCCTGTCAGTCCGCCCAGTTCGGCGGTCATGTTGGTCAGCGTGGCGCGCTCGTCGATGGACAGACTGGCGATGGCCTCGCCCGCAAACTCGAACACCTTGCCCACGCCGGCGCCCGCGCGGATTTCGGGCAACGCCAGCAGGTGCAGCACGATGTCCTTGGCCGTCACCCCTTGCGCCGGCGCACCGTCCAGTTCGATGCGCAGCGAGGCCGGCAGCGTCAGCCGCACCGCGCCCGTGACGAACGCGTTCGCCATATCGGTGGTGCCCACGCCAAAGGCCACGCAACCCAGCGCTCCGCTGTGCGGGGTGTGCGAGTCGGTGCCGACCACGACCTGTCCCGGCAGCGCGTAGTGTTCGGCCATCATGGCGTGCGAGATGCCAGCCACGTTGGCGCCGGTGTCGCGCGCCGCCTCGGCCTCAGTCAGCGTGCGATGTTGGCGCAGCCCGTAAGCGTCGGCGAAGTCGCGCTGCGCCTGGCACATGGCGCGCACATTGGGCACGATGCCCGCGCGCACGTGGTTGGGGCTTTCCTCGACGTAGGAGGTGTGGTCCTCGAACACCACGATGCGATCCGGGTCCGCCAATCGCAGGGGCCGGCCGAACCGCGCATGCAGCATATGGGCGGCCATGCCGGAGTAGTACTCATGGATGAAGCGCCAGTCCGCGCGCAGGAAGACGCCGTCGCCTTGCTGCGGGTCCGCCGCGGTCGCGGGCGTTTGCAGGAGATGCCGCCGGACGATTTTTTCGAAGAGCGTGCGCGGCGGCGCGCCAGCCATGTCGGAAGATTCAGCGGCGGATTCGGCGGCGGGCGTCACATCGCGCAACTGCGCCTGCCCAAACGCCAGCAGACCGCCCGCCTTGACGATCGCCGCCGCCAACGCGTCGCGCCCAGCCACGATCTCATCAACCGTGATGCGCTCGCCCCCTTGCAGCCGCGCCACCAGTCCCATGTCGGTGCTGGTGTACAGCCCGATGTTGTCGGCGTTCTGGCGGTAGATGCGCTCGAAGCTTTCGGCGATCACCAGCCGCACGCCGGCGGACTTCTCGGCCATCGGGCTGTGCTCGCGCGACGAGCCCTTGCCGTACCGCTTGCCCGCGACGACGACGTTGATGCCCGACTGCCGGATGGCGTCGATGCCGATGGGCTGGGTGTCGCCCGCCCGAAAGCCCGTGTACGGATACCGGCCCAGTTTCTCGTCGAAGTGAGTCAGGATCGGCACCGGCGTGATCTCGTCGGTGGAGATGTCGTCGCGCAGTGGCGCGGCGTCAAGCAGAGTCAGCGCCGCGCCGCCCAGTTGCGCGGCCACGCGGGCCGGGTCCTGCGCCAGAAACAGCAGGCGGGCCGGGGCGTCGAGTAAAGATGCGGAAGTCATGGCAATCCGGTCATTCGATGGTGACGCCCGCCGCCTTGACGAGCGTCTGGCTCTTGGTGATCTCGGCGGCCAGCGTCTGCGCCGCCTGTTCCGCCGTGGTGCCCTGCGCCACAAAGCCCTGAGGCGACAGCGCCTTGAGCACCGCCGGCTCCTGCATGGTCTTGCGCGTGGCGGCCTGCAGCTTCTGCACGACATCGGCGGGCAGCCCGGCCGGCCCGATCAGCGAGATCCAGGCGTCGTACGAATAGCCCTTCACCCCGGCCTCGTCCAGCGTGGGCACGTTGGGCAGGATGGGCAGGCGCTCGGGCGTGCTGACGGCAAGCGCGCGCAGCTTGCCCGCCTGCACTTGCGCCAGCACGGACGGGGAGGCCAGGAAGGCGACCTGGATCTGTCCCGACATCACGTCGGTGATCAGCGCGTTGCCGCCCTTGTACGGGATGTGCATCATGTCCACGCCCGCCTTGGACTTGAGCAGCTCGCCGGCCAGGTGCAGCACGCTGCCCGTCCCGGACGAGCCGTAGTTGATCTTGCCCGGCTGCGCGCGGGCGGCCTTCAGCAGGTCGTCCATCGTCCTGTACGGCGAGTTCTCCGCCACCACGACCACGAGCGGCGTCGTGCCGATGACGGAAATCGGCGTGATGTCCTTGACCGTGTCGTAGGGCAAGCTCTTGTACAGGCTGGGATTGATGGCATGGTTGGACGACACGATGGCCAGCGTATAGCCGTCGGGCTTGGCGGACACCAGTTGGCGCGTGCCCGGAATGCCCGCCGCGCCGGCCAGGTTTTCCACGATCATGGGCTGGGCCAGCGTCTTGCCCAGGTTCTCGGCCACGACGCGCGCGACCACGTCGGCGGTCGAGCCGGGCGAGGTCGGCACGATCAGGCGGATGGGGCGGTCCGGGTAGCCTGCGGCCGACGCGGCGGCAGCCGCACACACGGCGCCAAGCGCGAGAGCACAGCTCGCGAGCAATCTGGTGGGGGTCATGATGTCTCCGTATAGGACGCAGCGGGGTCTGGATGCCCCGTACCGGCGATGAACGCGCTTTGACTATACGAAGACGGCCGTCAATGGCGAAGTGTCATATCGGCAGCCCCGCCATCGCGAATGGCGACGACGGGTTGCGACGGCGGGTCCCGACGGAGCCGGCCGTCAGCCCTGCTGCGCCAAAAACCGGACCAGCTTGCTAGCGGTCGCCGACAACTGCGCCTGGTTCGGAAACACGATGCAAAGCTGGCGCCGGGCCCACTCATCGGAAAGGGGACGCACCACTACGTCCAGCGCCTGCAGATACAGCTCGGCGACCTGCTGCGGCATCACGGCGATGCCCAGGCCGGCGTGCGTCATGCGGCACAGCGCGTCCAGGCTGGCCACACGGATCTTCACGGACAGCGTCTTGCCGAGCGCCGCGGCCCGCGCCGCCAGCAGCTGCGTCAACGCGCTGTTCTCGCGCAGGCCCACGAATGTTTCGTCGGCGATGTCCTGCAGGCTGAGCTGGCGCGCCGAGGCCTTGGGGTGCGTGGAGGGCAGCATGACCGCCAGCCGGTCGCGGCGGTAGGGCAATTGTTCCAGCTCGTCGGCGCCCGCGATCTGGTTGCAGATGCCGAAGTCTGCCGCCCGCTCGCGCACCAGGCGCAGGACGTCGGGACTGTGCTGCTCTTCCAGGTCGATATCCACGTCGGGAAACAGGCGCTGAAACGCCGCCACGTCCTCGGGCAGGAACTGCACGATGGCCGACAGGTTGGCCACCACCCGCACGTGCCCTTTCACGCCCTCATAGAAGCGCGACAGCTCCGCCCCCATCGCCTCGACGTCGCCGATGATCTGGCGCGCGTGGCGCAGGACGGTCTGCCCGGCGGGCGTCACCGAGACGCCGCGGGTGTGCCGGGCGATCAGCGGCAGGCCGATCAGCGCTTCCATGTCGGCGATGCGCCGGCTGACGGCGGAGGGCGCGATGAACTCGCGCTCCGCCGCCCGCGCGATGCTGTTCTCCTGACAGACCGCCACAAAGAGGCGCAGCGAGGTCAGGTCGAGTTTGCGGAGGATGCTTTCCATGGCGGATCCAACGGGCGGCGGGGACCGGCCCCCGCATTGACGGGGGATCGTACACCACGCCTCCCGCGATCAGGCCGCCAGCCGCGCCGCGTTACCGCTGCGATACCGCTCCCACAGCGCCGCCTGTTTGCCGCGCGCCTGTTCCACGCTCTTTTCTTTTACATGCCCATAGCCGCGGATCGCATCCGGCACGTTGGCCAACTCCAGCGCCGCGTCGCGGTTGCCGGCGTCCAGCGAGCGGGCGAACTCCTCGGCCAGCGCCAGATAATCGGCCGCAAGCTGGCGTTCCATGCGGCGCTCGGCCGTCCTGCCGAATACGTCCAGCCAGGAGCCGCGCACGCGCTTCATCGGCGCGAGCAGCCGGAACGCCGATTCCATCCACGCCCCGTACGCACGCTTTTGCGGCCGGCCCCGCGCGTCGCGGCGCGCAAACGCCGGCGGCGCCAGGTAATAGCGCAGCGCGTAGTCGCGGCCCGGCTCGCCCTCGAATTGCGCGCGCAGCCGGTCCTTGAACGCCGGGTCGGCATGCAGCCGCGCCACCTCGTACTCGTCCTTGTAGGTCATGAGCTTGGCCAGATTGCGGGCCACGGCGCGCGTGACGTCGTGACGCTTGTCGCCCAGCGCGGCCTCACGCGAGCGCACCGCCGCCACGGCCGCCAGATAGCGCTGCGCGTACGCGTCGTCCTGGTAATCGCGCACGTGCGCCGCCAGCCGGTTGACGAGCGCGTCCAGGGTTTCCGGTAAAGCCACCACGCGCTCGGCCGCCGCCGGGCGCAGCGCGTCGGCGCCGCGGTGCGCGGCCTGGCGGCCCAGTTCGAAGGCGGCCAGGTTCTTGTCCACCGACACGCCGTTGATCTCGATCGCGCGGCGCAGGCTGTCCAGCGACAGCGGCAGGCCGCCCTTTTGCCACGCATAGCCCAACAGCAGGGGATTGGCGTAGATGCTGTCGCCCAGCAGCGCCTCGGCAAGCGGTCCGGCCTCCAGGAAATCGCAATGGCCGCCGGTGCTCTGCGTCAGCGCGGCCTGCGCCTGCGCCCCCGGAAAGCGCCAGGCCGGCTGCGACAGGAACGCGGCGGTCGGCGCGGCGCTGCTGTTGACGACCGCGCGGCCATGGTCGGGCCGCAGGCGCGACAGCACCTCGGGCGACGCCGACACCAGCGCGTCGCAGCCGATGACCAGATCCGCCTCGCCCAGCGCGACGCGCGTGGCGTGCAGGTCCTCGGGCCGGTTGGCCAGCTGCACGTGGCTGAGCACCGCGCCGCCCTTTTGCGCCAGCCCGGCCATGTCCAGCACGGTCACGCCCTTGCCCTCGATGTGCGCGGCCGCGCCGATCAGCGCGCCGACCGTCACCACACCCGTGCCGCCCACGCCGGCCACCACCACGCGATACGCGGCGCCCGGCGCGATATCGGCGGGCTCGGGCAGCGGAGCCTCGGGCAGCGCGGGCGCGCCGCCCTGCTTGCCGGGCTTGCGTGGCACCGCGCCTTCGGCCGTCACGAAGCTGGGGCAGAAACCCTCAACGCAGGAAAAGTCCTTGTTGCAAGACGACTGGTTGATGCGCCGCTTCGTGCCCAGCGGCGTATCCAGCGGTTCCACCGACAGGCAGTTCGACTGCACCGAGCAATCGCCGCAGCCTTCGCAGACCGCTTCGTTGATGAAAGCGCGCTTGGCCGGGTCGGGATACTCGCCGCGCTTGCGGCGGCGGCGCTTCTCGGTGGCGCAGGTCTGGTCGTAGATCAGCACGGTAGCGCCGTCGATGTCGCGCAGCGCGCGCTGCACGTCGTCCAGCGCCTTGCGGTGGTGGACCTCCACGCCCGCCGGCAACGTCTGCGCGCCCGTGTACTTGTCGGGTTCGTCAGTCACGACCACGGTCTTGACGATGCCTTCAGCCAGCATCTGTGCCGCGATCTGCGGCACGGTCAGCACGCCGTCCACGGGCTGCCCGCCCGTCATGGCGACGGCGTCGTTATAGAGGATCTTGTAGGTGATGCGGGCGCGCGCCGCGATGGCCGCGCGGATGGCAAGCAGGCCCGAATGAAAATAAGTGCCGTCGCCCAGGTTCGCGAAGATGTGGCGCTCGGACGTGAAGTCTTTCTGGCCCAGCCACGCCACGCCCTCCCCGCCCATCTGGCTGAAGGTGTCGGTATTGCGGTCCATCCACATCGCCATATAGTGGCAGCCGATGCCGGCGACCGCGCGCGACCCCTCCGGCACGCGTGTCGACGTATTGTGCGGACAGCCGGAACAGAACCAGGGCTTGCGCTCTTCGACCAGCGTGGGTCGGCTGGCCTCGCGTTCTTTGGCGTCGATCACGGCCAGGCGCGCCGCGATGCGGGCACGCAGTGCGTCGGACAGGTGCGCCTTCTCCAGCCGCGCGGCAATGGCGCGGGCGATCAGCGCGGGCGACAGCTCATAGCGCGCCGGCAGCAGCCACCCGCCGCGCGGCGTGGACCATTCGCCGCCGCCGTTCTCGCGTTCGTCGAACTTGCCGTACACGCGCGGCCGCACGTCGTCGCGCCAGTTGTAGAGTTCTTCCTTGAGCGCGTACTCCAGGATCTGGCGCTTTTCCTCGACGACCAGAATTTCCTTGAGCCCGGTGGCGAACTCACGCGCGTCCTGCGCATCCAGCGGCCAGATGCAGCCCACCTTCAGCACGCGGATGCCGGCCTGCGCACAGGCCGCCTCGTCCAGCCCCAGGTCGTTCAGCGCCTGTCGCACGTCCAGATAGGCCTTGCCGGCCGTCATGATGCCGAAGTGTGCGTTGGGCGAATCCAGCACCACGCGGTTCAGCTTGTTGGCGCGCACGTAAGCCAGAGCCGCGTACCATTTGTGGTCCAGCAGCCGCGCCTCCTGCGCCAGCGGAGAATCCGGCCAGCGGATGTTCAGGCCCCCCTGCGGCATGCCGTCTTCGGGCAGCACAATTTGCACGCGCGACGGGTCGACGTCGACCGACGCGCTGGACTCCACCACATCCGTCACGCATTTCATCGCCACCCACAGGCCCGTGTGACGGCTCATGGCCCACCCGTGCAGGCCGTAGTCCAGGTATTCCTGCACGTTGGACGGGTACAGCACCGGAATGCCGCTGGCGATCAGCACGTGTTCCGACTGGTGCGCCACCGACGAAGACTTGGCGGCGTGGTCGTCGCCCGCCAGCATCAGCACCCCTCCGTGCGCGGACGTGCCAGCCGAATTGGCGTGCTTGAGCACGTCCACCGACCTGTCCACACCCGGCCCCTTGCCGTACCACATGCCAAAGACGCCATCGCGCTGCGCGCCGGGGAACAGATTGAGCTGCTGCGAGCCCCAGACGGCGGTTGCCGCCAGATCCTCGTTCAGGCCGGGCTGGAACACCACATCGTTCGCTTTCAAGTGGCGCTTGGCCTTCCACAGCGCCTGATCCAGCCCGCCCAGCGGAGAACCCCGATAGCCGGACACATAGCCCGCGGTGTTCAGGCCGGCCTGCGCGTCGCGCTGCTTCTGCATGAGGGGCAGGCGCACCAGCGCCTGCGTGCCGCTGAGGTACACGCGGCCGGTGGGCTGCGCATATTTGTCGTCGAGCGACAGGCCATGGGTGTCGGCCACGCCGGTGGGTAGAGGGGCGTTCATGGGGGTTGTCTCCTGCAATCTGCGGTGCGGGCATTTACGTGTTTTCCGCAGTGTAGGAAGGCGCGAAGCCATCGTATATTCATATATTCGACTAGCTGGTATGTGAAAAACACATGGCTAATGAAGTCACGCTCCGGCAACTCCGGTACTTCGCCGCGGCCGCCCGCACCGGGCGGTTTTCCATGGCGGCAGCCGACGAACACGTGTCGCAATCGGCCGTCACCAATGCCGTCCTGGCGCTGGAAGCGCAACTGGGCGTGCGCCTGTTCGACCGCCACGCGCACGGGGTGACGCTGACGCCCGAGGGACACAACTTCCACCAGCGCGCGCGCGACGTCCTCGATTCGCTGGATGACGCGCTGCGCGAGCCGGGGTTTCAGCGCTATGCGCTGCGCGGGTCGGTGCGGATCGCGGCGTCGTATACGGTGCTGGGGTACTTCCTGCCCGATCTGCTGGCGCGCTTTCGGCGGCGCTATCCGGACGTCGTGCTGGACCTCGTCGACCTGGACCGCCCCGAGATCGAACAGGCGGTGGCCAGCGGCGACGTGGAGCTGGGCGTGGCCCTGCTGTCCAACGTGGACAAACGCGAGCGCTTCGGCCATCACGTGCTGGTGCGCTCGCGGCGCCAGTTGTGGACAGCCGCCGGGCATCCGTTGACGCAGGCGGCCGCGCCGTCGCTGGCCGACATTGCGCGCTATCCGTACATCCTGCTGGAAATGGATGAGGGCGAACGGTCCACCCTGGGCTACTGGCGCAGCCACGGCCTGCAGCCGGACATTGCCTTCAGGACGCGGTCGATGGAGGCGCTGCGGGGACTGGTCGCGCACGGGTTTGGCGTCACGATGCTGTCGGACATGGTCTACCGGCCGTGGTCGCTCGAAGGCCGCAAGATCGAAGCCGTGCCCATCACCGATGCCGTGCCGCCCATGGAAGCGGGCCTGCTGTGGCATCCGCGCGCGGCCATGGCCAAGCCGGCCGAAGCCTTCCGGCAATTCATGATCTACGCGTGCGGAGGGTGAGGCCGCACTACAACCAGGCTGACCGCTTTCCGCCTACACCAGCACCGCGCCCTTGCGGCGCGTGAACTGCGTCAGCGACCGCAGCGCCAGCGCGTGCATGGCGGCCACCGACGGCAGCAGGGTCTCTTCCTTGCGCGTCAGCACGCCGACGATGCGTTCGACCACCGGTTCGACCAGCGGCACAAAGACAAGACCACTGCCCGCCGCGGGCCGCGCCAGCACCGGCAGCACCGTCACGCCCAGGCCGCCCATTACGCTGGCCAATAGCGACGCGCGGTTGGACACCACGATCGCCGGATCGTCGATGGCGCTGCCCAGTTGGCGGTTCTTCAGCGTTTCGAAGGTGGCGTTGCCGATCAGGCGTTCATCCGCCAGCGCCGCCCAGGTCACCGGCCCGCGCCGCCGCGCAAGCGGATGACTCTTCTTGCAGACCAGACCAAAGGCGTCGCGCGCCACCGGGGTGAAGGCCACCTCGGCCGTGCGCGGGGATTGTCCAGCCACGCCCACCTGCACGTCGCCCGCCAGCACCAGCCGATGCACCTCGGGCGACGTTTCGTCCAGCGCGCGGATGCGGATGTCCGGATGGCTGCGCGCATAACGTTCCAGCAGACGGGGCAGCCATTCGTCCGCCAGCGATGGCATGACGGCCAGCGCCACCGGTCCCTGGCTGCCCATGCCGTACTGCCGCGCCGCATCCAGCACACGGTCATGCGTGGCCAGCAGCTCGCGAAACAGCGGCGCCACCGCCTGGCCCAGCGCGGTCAACTGGGCGCGCTTGCCGGGTTCGAAGAGCGGCGCGCCTAGCTGCTGCTCCAGATCCTGCATGGCGGCGGATACGGCCGCCTGCGACCGGAACGTGCCCTGCGCGGCGACGCGAAAGCTGCCGTGGTCGGCGGCCATCAGGAACTGGCGCAGGTGCTGGATTTTCAAGGGCGTGGGCATGACAGGCGCCAGATCAAATTTGGATTTACTGAAATTAGCTCACGTTAATTTGGATTGTCAAAAACGCGCGGGGCGTCGAACAATGGACTCGTCCTTTCATCCCCCAGCTTTCGGAGCAGCGCGTATGTCACTGCAAGTGCGCAAGGTAGTCAGTTATGTCGAGAAAACCCTTATCGAAGGCGGCCGCGCGGCCGATCGCCCGCTGGTGATGATCGTGGCCGCCGCCGTGATCCGCAATCCGTGGGCCGGCCTGCCGTTTCAGGAAGACCTGCGGCCCGGCATTCTGGAAGCCGCGCCCCCGTTGGGCGAACTGTTGGTCGGCGAAATCCTGCGCCAAGCCGGATCCGCGGACAACATCGAGGCCTACGGCAAGGCCGCCGTGGTGGGCACCGCCGGCGAGGTCGAACACGCGTCCGCGCTGATCCACACGCTGCGCTTCGGCAACTTCTACCGCAACGCAGTGGGCGGCACCAGCTATCTCAGCTTCACCAACATGCGCGGCGGTCCCGGCTGCGTGATCTCGGTGCCGCTGATGCACAAGCTGGACGAGGGCCTGCGCTCGCATTACCTGACGGTGCAGACCACCATCAACGACGCGCCGGCGCCGGACGAGATCGTGATCGCGCTGGGCGCGGCCACGTCGGGCCGTCCGCATCACCGCATCGGCAACCGTTATTCGGACCTGAAGGAACTGGAACAGGAAGCGCAGGAGGCGCGCGCCAAATGACCACGCAACGGCGGCGCGCCGGCCGCGGCGAACCTCTGGTCCTCTTGCACGGCGTCGGCCTGGACCACACGCTGTGGGATGACCTGATTCCTTTGCTGGAACCGGACTTCGACGTGCTGCGCTATGACCTGCTGGGCCACGGCGCCGCTCCCGCGTTGCGCGGTACCGCGGACATCCAGGACTTCATCACGCAGCTGGACGCGGAGCTGGACGCCGCGGGCTGGCAGCAGGCGACTGTGCTGGGTTATTCCATGGGCGGCCTGATCGCGGGCGCCTATGCCGCGGCCCGGCCCGAACGCGTGGGCCGGCTGGTGCTGCTGAGCACCGTGTTTCGCCGCACGGAAGAAGAAGCCGCCGCGGTGCGCGCCCGGCTGGCGGCGGCCGCCACGCAGGATCCGCGGGAAGCCGCCAAGGTGTCCTTGACGCGCTGGTTCACGCCGGCGTTTCAAGCCGCGCGGCCCGCGCGCGTGGCACAGATCGAACAGCGCCTGCTCGACAACGACCGCGAGAGCTTTCTGTCCGCGTACGCGCTCTTCGCGCTGGGCGACCCGCTGCTGGCGCAGGCCGCACCGGAGATCGCATGCCCCGTGCTGGTCATGACGGGCGAACACGATGTCGGCTCGAACCCGCGCATGACGCGGGAACTGGCGCGGGCGCTGCCCCGCGCCTGCGCTCGCGTGGTGCCTGAACAGCGTCATATGCTGCCGGTGGAGGAACCCGGCACGGTGGCGGCTGCGCTGCGCAGCTTTGTGTCGGCGCATCCGGCGCAGGCGCAATCAATGCAGGCGCAATCCGCAAAAGCCTAGCCGACGACATCGCATCAACCGCATTCCCCCGAACCCGAAATCGTCCGCCCTGACAGAGACGATGCGCGACACCCCGCCACGAGGCGGGGACGGAGACAAGACACATGGACCGCAGAACCCTCATCAAGACGCTGGCGGCAATGTCGCTGGGCCCGCTGGGCGCCACCGCCACCCGCCTGGCCGCCGCGCGCGAAACGCCCCTGCGCGTGATCGTGCCGTTCCCGCCGGGCGGCGGCACCGACGTGCTGGGCCGCGTCATCGCCGCGTCGCTGGAAGGCGCGCTGGAGCGCTCGGTCATCGTCGAGAACAAGCCCGGCGCCAGCGGCATGTTGGGCGCGGACTACACGGCCAATGGCGCGAAGGACGGCAGCATGCTGCTGTTCGCAGGGCTCGTCCCGTCTGTGCGCTACTACGCCCGGCCGCCCGAAGACGTGCTCAAGCAACTGGCGCCGGTCTGCCCCATCGCGCGGTCGCCGTACATGGTGGCGGTCAACAGCGACCTGCCGGCCAAGACGATCGCCGAACTGGTGGCACAGGCGCGGCGCGAACCCAAGGGGCTGACCTTCGGCACCCCGGGCAACGCCACGCCGCAGCACCTGGCCACCGAGCTGCTGCAGGCCGCGTGCGGGATGGAGATGCTGCACGTGCCGTATCGCGGCACCGGCCCGATGATGACCGACCTGCTGGGCGGCCAGATCCAGGTGGTGGTGGCCACCGTCGCCGCCGTCGAGCCCTACCTGAAGAGCGGCCGCCTGCGCGTGCTGGCCGTGACCAGCCCGCAGCGTCTGCCAAAGTATCCGGAGATCCCCACCGTTGCCGAAAGTGGCTTTGCGGGATTCTCGGCGCAGATCCAGTTCGGCACCTACTGCGCGGCAGGCACGCCCGAAGCGACGATCGCCGCGCTGAACCAAGGCATCAACCGCGCCCTGAAGACCGAGTCCGTGCACGCGAAGCTGGCCGAGCAGGGTTTCGAACCCACCGGCGGCACGCCCGCGCAGTTGCAGGACGCGCTGCTGGCGGAGATCCGGGATGTCGCGGGGCTGGTGCAGGCCGGCAAGGTACGGGTGGACTTGTAAGCAAGCATACGACATCGAGATCGAGATCTCCGACTCCCCATTGCGCGGACCGTTCGCGGTGATCTGTAAAATCTGGCCCGCCAATCCTGACCTGCTGCTGGCAGCGATTCCGCTGATGCGGGATGGTCCCAGCCGGGACTTCGGCCACGATGGCGACCTTCGGATACTGGTGCTGGATCGCGCCACGCTGAAGGTGTTTGAGCACCTGCAGCTTGACGGACTGATGTCGGACGACGCCATGCGGATCAGCGACGTGTCCTTCGACACAGCCCGGTATGACGTCGCACCTGGCCGCCGCGCATTCGGATTGCGGATATCCCGCACGGGCTCTTCGCGCGCCAATCCGTTTTCCGAGACCAGCCTGCGGCTGTTCGACATCGGCCCCAAAGGGTCTGAACATGGTGCTGGACGGCCTGATCGCCGACAGTTCCGGCGGCGAGTGGGACACCAACTGCGCCGGCGAGTTCTCGAAGAGCAGCGTCAGCCTCGCCATCGGCGGCCGCGTCGCCAATGGATTCAGGGACCTTAAGCGACCGAATCCTACGAGACCAGCCGTTCGGCGCTACAGGAAGGCGATTGCGTGGAGAAGCTGCAAGACAGGGGCAGGACGGCGCACACGTTAACGTTTGACGTCCGGCGCTACCGGATCCCGGAAACCCTGCGTTCGATGGACGGAGAGTCTGCTGGATAAGCCAGCATTTGCCGCCGCGTCCGCGCCTGTGCACGCAACCGCGTGATCCGCCGTAGATTGAGCATGCACTCCCCGGAGACGGCACGCCCGATCAGCATCCCCCGCACGCTGCGCGCTCCGGGCTTTTCATGCGATCAGGCCGCTTGCACCCGCGCCCTTGCCGGGAGTAAATTGTTGACAATTCAGCACGCCAATCGCGCTTTATTCCGAAAACACCCCCTTTGACGGAACGAATTGTCAACACCATGAGCAAAGTGCTCACCTTGCCAGGCGGGCAGGCGGCCGATGGCGCCCCCGTTGGCGAACCCCTCGGCGAAACCCTCTCGGACCACATCTTTCGCAAGATCCAGTCCGCCATCGTCAAGGGCGAGATCGCCCCGGGCAGCAAGATCTCCGAACCCGAGCTGGCGCGCATCCACGGCGTCAGCCGCGGTCCGCTGCGCGAGGCCCTGCACCGGCTGGAGGGCCAGAAGCTGCTGGTCCGCGTGCCGCACGCCGGCGCGCGCGTCGTTTCCCTGACGATCCAGGAACTGGTCGAACTCTACGAAATCCGCGAATCGCTGGAAGGCACCGCCTGCCGCCTGGCCGCCGACCGCATGCCGCCGTCGGAAATCGACGAACTGCGCGGCGTGCTGGAAGCGCACGAGCGCGACGAAGCCTTCCAGGCCGGCCTGGGCTACTACCAGCAGGAAGGGGATTACGATTTCCACTACCGCATCGTCAAGGGCAGCGGCAACCAGATGCTGTTCCGCATGCTCTGCGACGAGCTCTATCAGTTGGCGCGCATGTACCGCATCCAGTTTTCGACGACGCCCAACCGCCCGCGGCAGGCCTATGCCGAGCACCACCGGATTCTGGACGCCATCGCCGACGGCGACGGCGAGTTGGCTGAACTTCTGATGCGCCGGCACATCCGCGCATCCCGCATCAACATCGAACAACAGATCGCGCAAAGCACCCAACAGCGCACGGAGGCATGATGAACAAGTCGTACCGCAAGAACCTGCCCGGCACCCGCCTGGACTACTTCGATGCCCGCGCGGCCGTGGAGGCCATCGCGCCCGGCGCGTATGACGGCCTGCCCTACACGTCCCGCGTCCTGGCCGAAAACCTGGTGCGCCGGTGCGAGCCGGCACTGTTGACCGACGCGCTCAAGCAGTTGATCGAACGCCGCCGTGACCTGGACTTTCCGTGGTTTCCCGCGCGCGTGGTCTGTCATGACATCCTGGGCCAGACCGCGCTGGTGGACCTGGCGGGTCTGCGCGACGCCATCGCCGACAAAGGCGGCGACCCGGCCAAGGTCAACCCGGTGGTGCCGGTGCAGTTGATCGTGGACCACTCGCTGGCGGTGGAATACGATGGCAACGACCCGGACGCCTTCGCCAAAAACCGCGCGGTCGAAGACCGCCGCAACGAAGACCGCTTCCATTTCATCGACTGGACCAAGCAGGCCTTCGAGAACATCGAGGTCGTGCCGCCGGGCAACGGCATCATGCACCAGATCAACCTGGAGCGGATGTCGCCCGTCATTTACACGCAAAACGGCGTGGCCTTCCCCGACACGCTGGTCGGCACCGACAGCCACACCCCGCACGTGGACGCGCTGGGCGTCATCGCCATCGGCGTGGGCGGGCTGGAAGCCGAAAACGTCATGCTGGGCCGTGCGTCGTGGATGCGCCTGCCCGACATCGTCGGCGTCGAACTGTCCGGCCGCGCGCAACCCGGCATCACCGCCACCGACATCGTGCTGACGCTGACCGAATTCCTGCGCAAGGAAAAGGTGGTGGGCGCGTACCTGGAGTTCTACGGCGAAGGCGCGTCCAGCCTGACGCTGGGCGACCGCGCCACCATCTCGAACATGGCGCCCGAGTACGGCGCCACCGCGGCGATGTTCTCCATCGACCAGCAAACCATCGACTACCTGCGCCTGACCGGCCGCGAGGACGAGCAGATCGCCCTGGTGGAAAACTACGCCAAGACCGCCGGCCTGTGGTCCGACAGCCTGAAGACCGCCCAGTACGAGCGCGTGCTGCGCTTTGACCTGTCGACCGTCGTGCGCACGCTGGCCGGCCCGTCCAACCCGCATCGCCGCCTGCCGGTATCGGACCTGGCCGAGCGCGGCATCGCCGGCGTGGTCGAGAACCAGCCCGGCCTGATGCCCGACGGCGCCGTCATCATCGCCGCCATCACCAGCTGCACCAACACCAGCAACCCGCGCAACGTGATCGCCGCGGGCCTGTTGGCGCGCAACGCCAACCGCGCGGGCCTCGCGCGCAAGCCGTGGGTCAAGAGCTCGCTCGCGCCGGGATCCAAGGCCGTGCAGCTGTACCTGGAAGAAGCCGGCCTCACGCAGGATCTGGAACAGCTGGGTTTTGGCGTCGTGGCGTTTGCCTGTACCACGTGCAACGGCATGTCCGGCGCCCTGGACCCGAAGATCCAGCAGGAAATCATCGACCGCGATCTGTACGCGACCGCCGTGCTGTCCGGCAACCGCAACTTCGACGGCCGCATCCACCCGTACGCCAAGCAGGCCTTCCTGGCCTCGCCGCCGCTGGTCGTGGCGTACGCCATCGCCGGCACGATCCGCTTCGACATCGAGCGCGACGTGCTGGGCGTGGGCGCCGATGGCCGCGAGATCCGCCTGAAAGACATCTGGCCCAGCGACGAAGAGATCGACGCAATGGTCAAGTCGGCGGTCAAGCCCGAGCAGTTCCGCAAGGTCTACGCCCCCATGTTCGGCATCAAGGACGACCGCCAGGCCGCCGTCAGCCCGCTGTACGACTGGCGCCCGCAAAGCACGTACATCCGCCGTCCGCCGTACTGGGAAGGCGCGCTGGCCGGCGAGCGCACGCTGCGCGGCATGCTGCCCCTGGCCGTGCTGGGCGACAACATCACCACCGACCACCTGTCGCCGTCCAACGCCATCCTGATGGACAGCGCCGCGGGCGAATACCTGCACAAGATGGGCCTGCCGGAAGAAGACTTCAACTCGTACGCCACGCACCGCGGCGACCACCTGACCGCGCAGCGCGCCACGTTTGCCAATCCCAAGCTCTTTAACGAGATGGTCAAGAACGCCGACGGCGCGGTGCAGCAAGGCTCACTGGCGCGCGTGGAACCGGAAGGCCAGGTCATGCGCATGTGGGAAGCCATCGAGACCTACATGGACCGCAAGCAGCCGCTCATCATCGTGGCCGGCGCCGATTACGGCCAAGGCTCGTCGCGCGACTGGGCCGCCAAGGGCGTGCGCCTGGCCGGCGTGGAAGCCATCGTGGCCGAAGGCTTCGAGCGCATCCACCGCACCAACCTGATCGGCATGGGCGTGCTGCCGCTGGAGTTCAAGTCGGGCGTGAACCGCAAGACGCTGGCCCTGGACGGCACCGAAAGCTACGACGTCATCGGCGAGCGCAAGCCGCGCGCGGACATGACGCTTGTGATTCACCGCCGCAACGGCAGCACGGAGCAGGTGCCGGTGACGTGCCGCCTGGACACCGCCGAAGAAGTGTCCATCTACGAAGCCGGCGGCGTGCTGCAGCGCTTTGCGCAGGACTTCCTGGAAGCCGCCTCCGCGACGGACGCCGGCAAGCTGGCCTGACCGGCCGTTGTGCAGACCGGCGGGTGTGTGCAGCGCCCGCCGCCCTACTCCGATATTTCTGGACCGATATTTCAGGACGAAACATGGCACATGCACCCCAAACCAAGATCGCCGCCACCTACATGCGCGGCGGCACCAGCAAAGGCGTGTTCTTCAAGCTGGACGACCTGCCGGAATCGGCCCGCGTGCCGGGCGCCGCGCGCGACGCGCTGCTGCTTCGCGTGATCGGCAGCCCCGATCCCTACGGCAAGCAGATCGACGGCATGGGCGCCGCTACGTCCAGCACCAGCAAGACCGTCATCGTCGCCAAAAGCACGCGCCCGGATCATGACGTGGACTACCTGTTCGGCCAGGTCTCCATCGACCAGCCGTTCGTGGACTGGAGCGGCAACTGCGGCAACCTGTCCGCCGCGGTCGGCCCCTTTGCCATCACCAATGGCTTGGTCGACCCGGCCCGCATTCCCCAGGACGGCATCGCAGTGGTGCGGATCTGGCAGGCCAACATCCAGAAGACCATCGTCGCGCACGTGCCCATCACCGGCGGCGCGGTGCAGGAAACCGGCGACTTCGAACTGGACGGCGTGACCTTCCCCGCCGCGGAACTGCGTCTGGAATTCATGGACCCCGCCGAAGAAGGCGACGGCGGTTCCATGTTCCCCACCGGCAATCTGGTCGACAACCTGGAAGTGCCCGGCGTCGGCACGTTCAAGGCCACGATGATCAACTCCGGCATTCCCACGATCTTCCTGGAAGCCGACGCGCTGGGCTACAGCGGCACGGAACTGCAGGATGCCATCAACGGCGACGCCGCCGCCCTGTCGCGCTTCGAGACCATCCGCGCCCACGGCGCGCTGCGCATGGGCCTCATCAAGGACCTTGCCGAGGCCGCCAGCCGCCAGCACACGCCCAAGATCGCCTTCGTCGCCCCAGCCAAGGAGTACATTTCCTCCAGCGGCAAGAAGGTCGGCACGGGCGACATCGACGTGCTGGTGCGTGCGCTGTCCATGGGCAAGCTGCATCACGCCATGATGGGAACGGCGTCCGTCGCCATTGCCACTGCAGCAGCCGTGCCCGGCACGCTGGTGAACCTGGCGGCCGGCGGCGGCGAGCGCGACAACGTCTGCTTTGGTCATCCGTCGGGCACGTTGCGTGTCGGCGCGCAGGCGCAGCTGGTGGATGGTGACTGGAAGGTGACCAAGGCCATCATGAGCCGCAGTGCACGCGTGCTGATGGAAGGCCGGGTGCACGTGCCGCGCGAGGGGTTCTGATCAGAGGGGTTGGATAGACCTCTGCAATGCGATCCAGCGGCGGCAAGGCGCGCATCACTGCTTGTCCACGTCGGGTAGATCCGCACTGGGCGCTGAAGCAATGAACGCATCAAGCAACCGCTGTTCATACGCCACTTTGGCCGGATCGATATAGGGCTCGGGTGCCGGCTTGTTGCGCTGGCTTTCGTGCACCAGGCTGGCAAACTGCTCCTTGAATTCAGGCGACGGCGCTTCGCTGTACTTCGAGTGCTGCGGCCGCAGCTTGACGTCGAAGGGATCGCTTTCCGGCTTCTGGCCGGGCGTTGTCGAGGTGATCGCAATCACCGTGGCCTTGCCGCGCTGGCGCAGCGGCATCACCACGCTGGTGTCGGCGTTCAGATAGCTTCCCATCGTCGCCAGCGCAATGCCCACAAAAGGCGAGGAGGCGCCGGTGTCGCCCAATCGCTGCGTGAGGTCATAGCTCTGCATAGAGTCCAAGGGATCCAACGTGCTTTGCGCGGCGGCCAGCGCTGGCGCCAGGTCGGCCAGCCCGCCCGTCGGGCTGCCGGTGTCGTAGAACACGCGGGCGGGCGCATCGATGATTCCCATGGTGGCCCGCTGCCAAGCGCTGGCCAGCGCCGCCTGGCGAGCCTGGTCTTTCAAGGGCTTGCCGGTCCGGTCGTCCTCCATTAGAGAAACCTCCACCGGCCGATGCAGTTGCGCAAGCACTTGCAGCCGGTCCCACTGCTTGAAGCCCTGCTCCGTGATGGGTTCGGGAAACGAGGGCGTTGGCCTGAACGCCTTGGGCGGCTGGCGCTTCCAGCCGGTGAAGGCCGGATCGATGTCGTTTCGGGCATTGGGTTTGGTGTACGGCGCATAGGCGCGCAACCAGTTCAATCGTTCGGGGCGCGCCACGATCATCGCGACCACCGCGTCGGTCAGTTCGCCAGGCTGGCGCGGTCCCGTGCCTACGCCGATCGGAGGTTTGTGACGCTGGCTCAAGACGCGGGCGATGTTGTAGCCTTCTACCGAGTACACGAGCAGCGCGGGCATGTCCGGATTAGCCTCGAACAGTCGGAACAGATGTTCCACTACGAACTCCGGCGTAGTGTTGCAGACCCCCGCCGGATCCAATTGCCGGATTTTGTGCCAATGCATGCCGGCCGGGGCTCTTTGATTGTTCGCCATATTTTTCAGCATTCGAGAGACGCGATCTGGGGGAACCCGAAGGTCGTCCGCATTCGGGTCATAGTCTCGAACAACCGTCAGCGTCGGTATTGGCCAGCGTTCAGGAAAGCCCTGCAGCCCAAGTTCCAACGCGTGCGACATTCGCATCTCCCAAGCCATATCCTTGAGATCCGCCAGAACCGGATAACGCTCGGGGTCCATCGGCAAGATAGTTCCCACGTGCAAGGCCTGAGGCTGTGCATTGTTCTGCGCCTGCAGATGTGCCCACGCCTGGCCCTGGCGGTACACGTCAAGGCTAAGCCCAACGCGGACAATATCGAGTGTGGCCAGGCGTGCGCTTGGCAGAGGGGCTTGCGTGGTGGTCATGATGGATCCCTGCGTGGATGTTGGAGCCTGTTGATCGAGGAGGTGGTAATCATTCGGCACGGGCGGCAACGGACACGCGATGTCGGCAAGTGGCCAAGCCTGCAGCGGCGGCGCGCCAACCACGGGTGTGCCGGACAGTGCGGCGAGCAACAAGGGAATGACGGTGACAGGTTTGAAATGCTTCATGCCGCGTTCTCTTTGCAGGACTGGGATTGGCGGCCGAAGAGGACATCGCCCACCGTCTGACTTATCACTGCAGTCGGGCGTTGCGCGCTAGCGGCAACCGTCGGCAAAAGACCCGTCTTCCGATATTCGTCCGTGTCGTTTATCAAAGCCCTTCGATCGGTAGGCTCTTCGTTGTAGAAGCGAAGCGACACGGCATCTGGCGGCTGCTCGTCGGACATTTCTTGATTGCGCTGACCGCCAAACTCCTCCCACCCCAACCGCCAATCCGCCACCCGACACAAATACGTATAAAACTCCTCATCATCGATGCTGCGCGCCTGACCCAATGCCAGGTCATAGGCCAGCGCGCGCCGGCTGTGCTCCTTGTTCATCGGGATGGCGGAATGAAACGAGTACGCGTTTTGCTCGGCCCTGTTGGCATTCATGCGACGCCGGCGCGCCTCGTTCGGGCTCTCCTGGTAGTTCACCCAAAAGCGCCGGCCGCCCTTATAGGACGCGAAGGTGATTCGGTGCCAGTCGGCGGCCCATTCGTTGTTGTCCGGCGCCTTATAAGGATTACGCGCGGGATCGTTCAAGCCGGTCAGTTGCGCCTCCAATTCCGGGGCTAACGCCATGGCCCGCGCCTGATTTCGATGCGCCGCCGTCAGGGGCCCAGCGCTTTCCGGCAGGTCGACCAAACGCGATCCCAGATGGTTGATGCCTCCATTGGTCACGGCAATCGAGGCGTCGATCGGATCATCCGGTGCGTAGACAGGCGCGATTCCGCCTGACGCCTGACTGGAATCGCGCGCCCCGTGTGCGCCAAAGTCTGCGTCGAAAGCACGTGGTAGCGCAGGCGCGTTGATTTGGATCGCCTGCCCGGTCGCGAAACTTGCCTGGGCCATCTTCTGAACGCCTCCCAGCGCCGTGCCTTCCCACGTCGACTCACCGTTCGCGAGCAATTCATAGGTATAAGCCGGCGGCATTCCCACCCGGTGCCGACCAGCCTCGCGTTCGCGGATGGTGAAGACCCGCTGGAAGAATCTGGACCCGAGTGCCGCGAGCGCCGGCACGGTTCTTTCAAGGGCACGCCTTTTCTCGGGGAGGATCTGGCGCGACGTCTCGGCCGTGCAAGTGAGCTGGGAGCGCTCTGGCACAAGCTCCATAATCGACACCATGTTCGCAACACCCTGCCAACCGATTCCTTGCACACTGCTCATGCCCACGGTTTGATCTTCGGGCGAGAAGTACAAGTAGACATTGCCGCGGTTGTCCCGCTCGGTAAAACTCACCGCCAGGCCATCCAACGTGGTCCCGCATTGGTCGCCCGTCCAGCGCAGCCCCCCAATGCACGCGGACTTGACCGGGTCCGCCATGTCCGCCATGGCGGGCATCGTGTTGGGCCGGCTGCCCAAGAATTGCGTAATGTTGGCGAGCGTCTGCAGACGGGCGAGCGTGGTCTGCTGGTTGTGGTACACGAGTGTGTTTTCAAGAAAGGTCTCGACGAGGCTGTAGGGCGAACTCATCATCACCAGTGCATCGATCGGCCGCTCGCCCTCATCCTTGAGAAACGCATTGGCCAGCAACGTGATCAAGGTTCCCTGGCTGTGGCCCACGACATTGATGGAGTCGTTCAAGCCGTCGCTCCCGCTCTGACCCTTGTAGCCGCGAATGGTCTTCACCAGCGCCGTAAGTCGCAACGCGGCCAGCACCATGTATCGGCGGGCTGGCGCGGGCATCAGCGGGTGGCCGGGTGATCCGAAAACCGGATTGACCGGCATGGCCCCGAGTAGCCTTCCCGAGAATCCGGGCCCAAACATGTCAGGAATATTTGTCGTGGCATTGGCGAACATCCCGCCTTGCTTGATGCCGTCCTTGTCCAGCCGGTTGCCGAAGCGGTCCAGCCATTCGCCATGCGTCGTTCTCTTGTTGATGGCTCGCTCTTCCTCGCGGAAACCCCAGTAAAAAGGAATGACCACGCTGCGCGAGCGACCACCCAGCTTGCCTGCCAACGGCAGGCGGCGGTAGTACGCCACGTCGGGTAAATCGGCTGCGCCATTGTCATCCTTCGGCGATGTGTAGATCGCCGGATTCAGCGCCGCCATGTTGCGTCCGCCCCGCGCCGTGGTCAGATGATCCAGCCGTTCGTTCAGCCCCTCGCATATTCCCTCCTCCTGGTCGGCATACGAGCCCGCCAGATCGTTGACGCCATGGATCAGGATGACAATGCAGGGCTTGGGTTGCTGTATCTGCGCATAGGCCGGGCCGGCGTCGGGGGCCACCAACGCTTTGGTTTGCCCCGTCAGGGGAATGTGGTGGGTCATCGATCTGCTTTCCTCGAGTGGCGATAGCGAGTTGAGTAGAGAGACGGCCACGCGCCTGCTCGTCGACTCTTCTGTAAGGGCGGGTAGACGGCTTTGGTTGGCCGCGTCGAGTTCAGGAGGCCGTGGGGCGAATTCCAGCCGGCAACAGAAAAGTTTCCGTTAAACGGGGTCTGTTGAACCTAAGGAATTTTCGAAAGTGCGGTGTTCGTCGTTGATTGCGACGGGTCGGATCAAAGTTCTTGATCCCATCCCTAAAGTCGCCGCTTCCGCCTGCCGTTAGCGGATTGCGGCCGGGGATTTCCAGGCCGACTAGCAACCCGCTGGCCCTCCGGCCCGCGTATCCAGTAAACGAGCATGAAGATAACGTCGCTGCGCAACCGCATTTTGCTTATTACCTGCTTTACGGTGGTGGGAGCGCTTACGCTCTCGGGCCTCATCACCTACCAGATCGTGCGCGACAACATGATGTCAACCATCGCCGCGACCCTGAACGCCGTGGCCTCCGGCAACGCCAGCGCCATCGAGCGCTGGTCGGCGGACAAGGCGCAGGCCGTCGACGCCACGGCGAAGGTGGTCGAAAAAGGCGATCCCCGGGGCCTGACCAAGCTCATGGGCGAGACCAACGGCTTTCCCATCACCACCGTCGGCTGGTCCGACAAGACCTTCTTTTCCACCACCAAGACCGCGGCGGATTACGACCCGACCGCGCGGCCCTGGTACAAAAGCGCCGTGTCCGCCGGCAAGCTGACGATCACCAAGCCCTACGGGGACTCCAGCACCGGCGTGCTGTACGTGGCGTTCACCGCCCCGATGATCCGCGACGGCCAGACGACTGGCGTGCTGAGCGGCGCCGTGCCGCTGGATGGCGTGAAGGACATCATCAAGGCCATCCACCCCACTCCGTCCAGCAGCGCGTTTGTGCTGGGCACGGACGGCCATGTGATTTCGCACCTGAACGACAAGCTGGCCCTGAAGGCGTCGACCGACATCGCCCCGGGCCTGACCACCGACGCGATCGCGGCAATGGCCCGCGACGGCGCCGCGCCTGTCGAGATCGTGCTGGACGGCGCGCAGAAACTGCTGAAGGCGCGCCGCATTCCCGGCACGGACTGGTATCTGGTCGTGGCGCTGGACAAGACCGAAGCCACCGTCGGCCTGACGCAGGTGCTGCACGCGACGCTGATCTCGCTGGTGGTCCTGACGCTGGTGGCCGTGGCCATCGCCAGCGTGATCACGTCGCGCGCCTTCAAGCGCCTGTCCGCCGTGCGCGACGCCATGGACACGATCGGCTCGGGCGACGGTGACATGACGCACCGCCTGGCCGTGGTCGGCCACGACGAAGTCGCGCAGATTTCGGCCTCGTTCAACGCCTTCGTGGAGAAGATCACCCACGTCATGCGCGAAGTGCGCAGCGGCGTGCATTCGATGAGCGCCGCCACGCGCGAGATCGACATGGGCAACCGCGACCTGTCGCAGCGCACGGAAACATCGGCCGCATCCCTGGAAGAGACATCCTCTGCGCTGACCGAGCTGGCCTCCAGCGTGCGCCAGACCGAGGAAACCGCCGAGCACGCGACGCGACTGGCCGACGAGGCCAGCGCGGTTGCCGCCCGCGGCGGCCAGGTGGTGAAGGACGCCGTCACCACCATGGACGAGATCTCGCAATCGTCGCAGCGCATCACCGAGATCATTCGCGTGATCGACGGCATCGCGTTCCAGACCAACATCCTGGCGCTGAACGCGGCTGTCGAGGCCGCGCGTGCCGGCGAACAGGGCCGCGGCTTTGCGGTCGTGGCGGGCGAAGTGCGCACGCTGGCGCAACGCAGCGCGTCGTCCGCGCAAGAGATCAAGACGCTGATCGAGGCGTCGGTGCAGAACGTGAAGAGCGGCACGCAACGCGTGCAGGCCGCCGGTTCGACCATGACCGAGATCGTTGACGGCATCAACCGCGTGCAGCGGATGGTGAGCGAGATCCACGGCGCCATGGCCGAGCAAAGCACGGGGCTGGGGCAGATCGACCGCTCGGTCGCCGACATGGACCAGGCCACGCAGCAGAATGCCGCGCTGGTCGAGCAATCGACGGCGGCTTCCGGCATGTTGAGCGATCAGGCGCGTGTGTTGGCCGATGCGGTTGCGCGATTCAAGCTGCGCGAGGAAGAGACGGCCAGCGTAGGCCGCCTGATCGCGCTGCCGCAGGGTTGATCCGAATAGTCCGGCGCGGGGTTACCCCGCCGCCGGACCGATCTGCTTGAGGACGGCCACAGCAGTCGCAATGACCTGCCCGTCCGTGCTCAAGTCCCCCTGCATGAACACCAGCGACGACGTGGCCCGCACCACGCGGCCGCGCACTTCCAGAAACTGTCCTTCGCGCGCCGCCGCCAGAAAATGCGTGTCCAGCTGCACGGTCACGCAGGCGCGGCGGCCCAGCGCTTCCCACGCGATGGCGCTGACGCCGTGGTCCAACAGCGCGGTCAGCAATCCGCCATGCACCACGCCGGCGGGATTCAGATGGTCCGCGGTGGTCT
The DNA here is from genome assembly GCF_059760815.1 of Achromobacter sp. 1012554356. Classification (NCBI taxonomy): domain Bacteria; kingdom Pseudomonadati; phylum Pseudomonadota; class Betaproteobacteria; order Burkholderiales; family Alcaligenaceae; genus Achromobacter; species Achromobacter sp. 1012554356. The sequence goes on from NZ_JCBANC010000015.1 coordinate 80,099, forward strand.
GAAGGCCATAGGCCCAACCGTCTTCCTCCTTGCGCACCCACAACGGGCCGATCAAGCCCGCAAATCCCGGCAGCGTGCGCTTGCGCCACCCGGGCGGGACGGCGGAATCGTCAGCGGAAGGCGTGTTCATGCGATCAGCTCCGGGCAGCCATCAGTTGCGACAACGCGCGCGCCTCGCCCTGCAGTTCCGCCGCCAGCGATTCCACGCGCGCGGCATCGAGCTGTTCGGCCAAACCCGCGGCAACCAAGGCATGCGTCAGGCGCGGATGGCTGTCGAACACCGGCACCGCGATCACGACGACGCCGTTGATGTAGTTGTTGCGGTCGACGCTGTAGCCCTGCCGGCGCACGGCATCCACGTCGGCTTTCCAGACCGCGAACTCGGGCGCCTGATCCCAGCGCAAGGCCTTGAAGCGACGCTCCAGTTCCTTGTCCGATAGATCCGAAAACGCGGCAACCAACCGGCCCGTCGCGCTGATCAGCGCCGGAAAGCGGCTGCCCACGTCCACATGCAGCCGGAACGGCGCATTGGATCGCGACAGCGCCAGCACCACCATGTGATCGCTGCCGGCTACCTCGACGCCGATCGCGGTGACGCTGGCCGCGTTGGCAATGCGATCCAGCACCGGCTGCGCCAGCGCGGGAAACGGGTTGCTTTCGATCACGCTGCGCGCCAGCGTCAGCATGCCCACGCCCAGGCTGTAGCGCTTGGCGCCGGGATCGACCTTCACCAGGCCTTCTTCCACCAGGACGCGAAGAATGTGCAGGCAGGTGCTGGTCACCATGCCCAGTTCCTGCGAGATGGCCTTCAACGTCATGGGCTCGCCGCCCCGGCCCAAGAGGCGCAGGATCGCGATCGATCGCGTCACGGCCGGCACCGGCCGCACGCGCGGACCGGCGGCGGCAAGTTCCGGGCTACTGGTTTCACTCATCGGTTTCTCCGTTTTTATTGCGGCAAGCATACCGTGCGGCGCGGCCGATGCGGGCGCTCCCCACTGCCCTTTAATTGTCTATGTACAATTTATAAACGTCATTGACAATTTAATTTGCGGCGCGCATAGTGGATTCCACAGGATGCCGATCCACACAGGTACGACGAAATGACGAAGCTGACCGATACCCTTTCTTACGCGGACGCCCAGGCGCTTTGCGCCTCGGACAAGCTCTGGGAGCTGTTCGATGGCAACCGCGAAACCATGAACATCGCGCACGAGTGCATCGACCGGCACGCGGACAAGGCCGAGCCGGCGATCATCCTGGTGCGCGCCGCAGGCGGGGACGAGACCTACTCATTCCGCCAGATCGCCGAGGAATCCTCGCGCTTCGCCCACTACCTGGTTGAGCAGGGCATCCGCGCCGGCGACCGCGTCGCCGTCATGCTGGAACCGTCGCTGCCGTTCTACGTGGCCATGTTCGGCGCCATGAAGATGGGCGCCATCGCCGTGCCGCTCTTCACGCTGTTCGGCCCCGACGGCATCCGGCTGCGCGTGCAGGACTGCCGGCCGCGCATGCTGGTGACCAACGCCGAAAAGGCCCCGCTTGCCGCCGGCGGCGAAGACATGCGCGTGGTCATTGCCGACGACGCCTTCCTCGGCTCGCTGGCCGGATACCCGTCCCATTACGAATGCCGCACGCGCGCCGACGATCTGGCTATCTTCCAGTACACGTCGGGCACCACGCGCGAGCTGCCCGACGCCGTCAAGCACACGCACCGCGCCCTCGTCACGCTGATGCTGGCCGCGCTGTACGGCACCGGCATCCGTCCCGGCGACCGCTACATGTGCCCGTCGTCGCCCGCGTGGGGCCACGGTCTGTGGCACGGCACGCTGGCGCCGCTGGCCCTGGGCGTCACCATTGGCGCGTATGCCGGCAAGTTCAACGCCGAACGCCTGCTGCAGGCCTTGCAGGACCATCGTTTCACCAACATCTCCGCCGCCGCCACCCACTACCGGATGATGCGCAACAGCGGCGCGGCCGGACGCTATCGCTATCACCTGGACAAGGTGTCCTTCACCGGCGAGCCCATCGACAGCGAGACCGCCGCCTTCGTCGAAGCGACCTTCGGCCGGCCCGTCTGCAGCATGTACGGCACGACGGAAATCGGGGTGTGCCTCGTCAACTATCCCGGCGCGCCGGACTTCACCGTCAAGGCCGGCTCGCTGGGCAAGCCCGTGCCCGGACTGCGCGTGGAAGTGCAGGACCCCAACGGCCAGCCCTGCGCGCCCGGCGAAACCGGCGAACTCAAGCTGTGGCGCCGCGACGCCTGGGTCGCCACCAAGGACCTGGGGCGCGTCGACGAAGACGGCTACTTCTGGCACGGCGGCCGCGCCGACGACGTCATCATCTCGGCCGGCTGGACCATGAGCGCCGTCGAAATCGAAGACGCCATCCTCAAGCACCGCGACGTGGCGGAGGCCGCAGCGATCGGCGTGCCCGACCCGCTACGCGGCCAGGTCGTCAAGGCCTTCGTGGTGTCGGCACGCCCCGGCGACGACGCCTTCGTGCAGGAAATCCAGGACGCCGTGCGCAGCCGCCTGGCGCAGCACGAGTACCCGCGCCAGGTGGTGTTCGTGGCTGAACTGCCCAAGACGCCCGCGGGAAAGATCCATCGCAGGAAATTGCGGGAGCAAGAGCTTGCCACCGCTGACACCACGCCCGCCGGCGCCGCCCACGCCTAGGGCTACCCGGCACAGGCCACCTCTCAAACCCAGGAGACATCATGCTGACCCAGACCAAGACCGAACGCAGCTTTCCCAAGATCACCGAACGCGGGCTGGACGAGCTGCGCGAACGCATTGGCGTGAAGATCGGCGCCACCGCCGAGCCGTGGTGCTACGAGGCCACGCGCGACAACATCCGCCACTACGCCCACGGCATCGGCGACGACAATCCGCTGTGGTCGGACCCGGAATACGCGGCCAAGACCCAGCACGGCGGAATCATCGCGCTGCCCAGCTTCCTGTTTGCGACCAGCCGCATCGTGTCCGGCTACGTGGGCGGGCTGCCCGGCGTGCACGCCATGTGGTCGGGTGCGGACTGGACCTGGCACAAGACGGTCAAGCGCAACGACACCATTTCCACCGAAGCGCACCTGAAGAACCTGATCGAACACCAGACCCGCTTTGCGGGCCGTGCCGTGCAGCAGATCTATCACGTGGACTTCTTCAACCAGGACGGCGACAAGGTTGCCGAGGCCGACAGCTGGTGCTTTCGCACCGAACGCGACCACGCGCGTGAACAGGGCAGCAAGTACGCGGAAGTCCGCGCCCGCGAGCCGCGCCGCTACAGCCCCGAGGAAATCAAGGAAGCCTACAAGCTCTACGCGCAGGAAGAAGTGCGCGGCGCCACGCCCCGCTACTGGGAAGACGTGAAGGAAGGCGAGGAACTGCCCGTGATGTTCAAGGGCCCGATGACGGTCACCGGCTTCATCGCCTTCGCGCAGGGCTGGGGCGGCCTGTATATCCGCGCCAACAAGCTGGCGTGGCAGCTCATCGACGCGCATCCGGGCGTGGGCATCACCAACCGCTTCGGCATTCCCGACGTGCCCGAGCGCGTCCACTGGGAAGAAGACTTCGCGCTGGAAGTCGGCGCGCCCGGCGCCTACGACTACGGTCCCGAGCGCAACTCGTGGCTGACCCATCACCTCACCAACTGGATGGGCGACGCCGGATTCCTGCGCAAGTCCACGTGCAAGATCCGCCGCCATAACCCCGAGGGCGACATGCTGTTCTTCAAGGGCAAGGTGGTCCGCAAGTACGTGGAGGACGGCCGTCACCTGGTCGAGATCGAACAGGAAGCGCGCAACCAGGACGACGAGCTTTCCGTGCTGGGGTCCGGTGTGGTCGAATTGCCTACCCGCGCCTGACCGGCGGCAACCCCAAGACGAGGTGGGCGATGTCTGATTCATCGGAACATGCTGCACCCTGCCCCGAGGCCCGTCCGCGGGGCGCGCTGGACGGCCTGCGCGTCATCGACCTGTCGCGCGTCCTGGCCGGCCCGCTGTGCACGCAGATGCTGGCGGACCAGGGCGCGGACGTCATCAAGGTCGAGCCGCCCGGCGGCGACGAGACGCGCACGCTGGGCCCGCCGGTCAACGAGGACGGCGACGCCGCCTACTTCACCGCCGTCAACCGCGGCAAGCGCGCCATCGGGCTGGACCTGTCCAAACCCGCCGGCCGCGACGTACTGCTGGCGTTGCTGGCCGACGCCGACGTGCTGATCGAGAACTTCATCCCGGGCACGATGGCCAGGTGGGGCCTGGACTACGAGGCGGACTTGAAACCCCGCTTTCCCCAACTCATCCACTGCGCCATCACGGGCTTTGGCGATGACGGGCCGCTGGGCGGCATGCCCGGCTACGACGCCGTGCTGCAGGCCATGTGCGGCTTGATGAGCATCAACGGCGATCCGGCCGGCGGACCCACCCGCATCGGCGTGCCCATCGTCGACCACCTGACGGGCTACACCGCGCAGTCCGGCATCCTGCTGGCGCTGTATCACCGGGCGCGCACCGGTCTTGGCCAGCGGGTCGAGGTCACCTTGTTCGACACCGCGCTCAGCCTGCTGGTGCCGCATGCCGCGAACTGGATGCACACCGACCAGACGCCGGGCCTCTTGGGCAGCGCGCATCCCAACATCGCGCCATATGACCGCTATGCCTGCCGCGACGGCGAGGTCTTTCTGGGCGTCGTCAACGACCGCCAGTTTCGCCGCTTTTGCGATTACGCGGGCCTGGCGTCATTGCCGGACGATCCGCGCTTTGCCACCAACCGCGCGCGGCTGACAAATCGCGACGCGTTGCGGGACGCAATCGAAAGCGCCCTGGCGTCGCGTCCGCGCGACGCGTTGTGTGCGGAACTGATGAAGCTTGGCGTACCCGCCGGCCCGGTCAATAGCGTGCCAGAAGCCTTTGCGCAGGCGCACACCGCGCACCGCGGCATGCGCGTCGATCGCGCCGGCTATCACGGCATCGGTTCCGCAGTGCGGCTGTCGCAAGCGCCCGCGCGCGTGGACAGGCTGCCGCCCGCCTATGCGCAGCACACCGTCGAAGTCCTCCGGGAGGCCGGCTTCGGCGACTCACAGATCGCGGCGTTGCAGGAACAGGGCATCCTGCCGCGATGGCCGCCTCCCAAGCCCTAGCCGCACCCCATGCAGCCATATATAAAAACGAGGAGACCACCATGAAGACCTTACGCCTGATCGCCGCGCTCGCGGCGCCGCTGCTGTTTGCGCAGCCCGCCGCGGCCGCCGACAGTTATCCCTCCAAACCCGTCAAGATCATCGTCCCCTACCAGGCCGGCCAAGGCACCGACGTCGCCGCCCGCTACCTGGCCGAGTACCTGGCCCGCGACCTGGGCCAACCCTTCATCGTGGAGAACCGCCCGGGTGCGGGCGGCAACATCGGCGCATCCGAAGCCGCGCGCGCCGCGCCGGACGGCTACACGCTGCTGATGGGCACCAACGGCACGCACGTGCTGAACCAGTACATGTACGCGTCCACCAACTTCGATCCGGAGAAGGACTTCGCGCCGGTCATGCTGGTCAGCTCGTTTCCCATGGTGCTGCTGACGACGCCGTCCTCGCCCTACGCCAGCCTGGCCGACCTGCGCAATGCGTCCAATGCCAAGCCCGACAGCGTCAACGTCGGCATGCCCAGCACCACCGCGCGCCTCGTGTACGAACTGCTCAAGCAGCAAGGCGTCAACAGCGTCCGCGGCATTCCCTACAAGGGCTCGGCCACCGCCACCACGGACCTGTTGGGCGGCCAGGTGCAGGTCGGCATCGACACGGTCAGCGCCGCGCGCTCGTTCATCACCAGCGGCAAGCTGCGTCCGCTGGCGGTGACCTCGTTGAAGGAGTCAGCCCTGTTGCCTGGCGTACCGTCGGTGGCGGGACAGGGGCTGGATGGGTTTCAGGTGATCGCATGGAACGGCCTGTATGCGCCGAAGGGCACGCCGCCGGCGGCGATCAAGCGGCTCAATGATGACCTGTCCAAGATCCTGGCGCGTCCGGAAGTGAGGCAGAAGCTGCTGGATCTGGGCCATGAACCGGGCGGCGGTACGCCCGAGGAACTGGCCGCGTTTGCACGCAGCGAACGGCAGAAGTGGCAACCGCTGATCGAGCAGGCAGGGCTGAAGGCGGAGTAAGTTCGGCATGTCCTCCAACTATTAGCCATGCCACGCGGCGCAGGCCGATCCGCTGCGCCGCGACTGCGACTGAAACCCGCTGCCCTACGACCGGAGTGCAGCAAGCCTCAACCCGCCAACCGCCACCGCGGCCATCGCCAGCGCGCACAACACGGCGGCCGTCACAAACGTCGCGTGCAACCCGGCCGACAGCTCAGCGGGCGCGGCATGAGCCAGCGCAGTTGCCCCGGCGCCCTCGGCAAACACCGCGCCCATCGCCGACGCACCTGTAATCAACCCCAAGTTGCGAGACAGGTTCAACATGCCAGACACGGCGCCGCGTTCGTTGCCGGCCGCCCCGGCCATGACCGCGGTGTTGTTGGCCGCCTGAAACAGCGCATACCCAGCCGTCAGCACGCCCAACGCGACCACATATCCCGTCACGCCGAACGCTTCCGACGCAACGGGAAGCATCGCCGATGCACCCGCCATTGCCATCAGCGCGGCGAGCGTCATCGGCCGGGCGCCAAACCGGTCCACGCAGCGCCCCGCCGGCACACCTGCCAGAGCAGCGATGAGCGGACCGCAAGACATTGCCATCCCGACGCACATTGCGTCCAACCCCAACGCCCCGGCCAGATAGAACGGCCCAACCACCAGGGTGGCCATCATCACCGTCGCGACCAGCGCGTTGGCCGCGAAGCCGCCCGCCAGCACGGGATCGGCCATCATCGCCGGACGCACCAGCGGATGTGCCGTCCGCGACTGCACCCACGCAAACAGACCGGCGCAGCCCGCCGCCGCCGCAAGCAGGACAACGTTGGTCGTGCTGAAGCCGCCGCGTCCGAGCGTCATGGACAGCGCGTAGACCGCCAACGTCAGCGCCAGCAGCGCACTGCCCAGCCAATCAAAACGAAGCGTCTGCGGCGCGACGCGTTGCGGATCGCGGGGCAGATGCCGCCACGCCAGCCAGAACGCCAGCAGACCCAGCGGCAGGTTGATGAGGAAGATCGCCCGCCATCCCGGACCGGTGATCAGCGCGCCGCCCAGTGTCGGACCGAGCGCAGTGCCGGCTGCCGACATCGTGCCCAGCAGGCCCATCGCGCTGCCCGCCCTTCCCTTCTGCGTTGCCTCACCGGCAAAGGCCATGGCCAGCGTCATCAGCACAGCCGCGCCCAACCCCTGCGCGGTGCGCGCAGCCACCAGCATCCACAGTCCGGGCGCGGCTGCGCACAGCACGGAAGCGACCGTGAACCAAACCATTGCCGCCAGCATCAGGCGCCGCCGGCCGATCAGGTCGCCCAGCCGTCCGGCGCTGACCACGGCGGTCGTGATGGCCAGCAGATACGCCAGCACCACCCACTGCACCGACTGAAACGAGGCGCCGAATGCCTGTACGAAGTCGGGCAGGCCTACGTTGGCGATGCTGGTGCCCAGGGACGCCAGCAGCATCGACAAGGACAGGCAGGCCAACAGCGGGAGACGGGACGGGGATGGCGTTAGGGGCCAAGTGGAGAGCGACATGATGGCGACGTGCAAAGGGAAACGGAACTCCAGCGTATGCCTCTCCCAGGCGTGGCGGAAGACGCAGCATTTGCAGTGAATACCTGCATACGACGCCATGCCAAATTCCCGCGCGTTTTTTGCCGGCATGCTACGTTTGCCAGATGTCCGCGCCCGACCTCAACCTGCTCATCACCCTGGACGCGCTGCTCTCCGAAGGCAGCGTGGCCGGCGCCGCCAGGCGGCTTCGCCTGAGTCCTTCCGCCATGAGCCGTGCCTTGGCGCGGCTGCGTGACACCACGGGCGATCCCCTGCTGGTGCGGGCCGGGCGCGGCCTGGTTCCCACGCCCCGGGCGCTGGCGCTGCGCGAGCAGGTGGGCGGGCTGGTCAGGGATGCACAAGCCGTGCTGCGCCCCGCGGAAGGCCTGGATCCCGCAGCGCTCTCGCGCACGTTCACCCTGCGCATTACCGACGGCTTCGTTGAAAACTTCGGAGCCCGTCTGCTCACCCTGATCGAAGACCAGGCGCCGGGCGTTCGATTGCGCTTCATGCAGAAGCTGGACAAGGACAGCGCACCGCTGCGCGAAGGCGCGGTGGACCTGGAAACAGGCGTGGTGGGCCAGTCGGCCAGCCCGGAGCTGCGCACTCGCGCGCTGTTTCAGGACCGGTACGTCGGCGTCATGCGCGCGGCCCATCCGCTGGCGCCCGGCAACGTCACGCTGACGCGGTACCTGGCAGCCCGCCACGTCCTCGTGTCGCGCCGCGGACGGGAGTCCGGACCTATGGACGACGCGCTGGCGCAATCCGGCCGCACGCGCCACATCGCCACCGTTGCCGGCGGCTTTTCGACGGCGCTGGCATTGGTCCGCGAAACCGATTTGATCGCCACCGTGCCCGAACGGCACACCGGCACGCTCCGCGAGGGCATGCGCAGCTTTGCGCTGCCGTTTGCGATGGCGCCATTTACGGTGTCAATGCTATGGCATCCCCGGATGGACGGCGATGCCGCGCATCGCTGGCTGCGCGGCATCGTGCTTCAGGCTTGCGGGGCAGACGCGCCCCGGTAGGGTTGCCCCACCCGCGTTATTGCTTGGGCGCGCTCGCCACCAACGCGTCGAACTGCTTGTCCAGTTCCGCCAGCGAATCGCGGATATGCGCGCGGCGCGCCTTGATCCACTTGTCCTGCGCGGCCAGTTGCTCGCGCGCTGCCTGGATCATGCGCTCCATTTCCTTGGGTTGCGGACCACCGCTGGTGGCGCGGTTCTTCACGATGGCAACCGGGTCCAGGGTCGAACGGAACTCGGCCTCGCTCATCGGCAGGTCGGCGCCGTACTTCGAGTCCTTCATTGCATCGGCGTAAATGCGGCGCGCCTGTTCATACGGAAAATCCAGCGGCTTGATGTTGTTCGCCTTGGCATAGGACACGACCTCGGAGGCAAAATGATGCCCCGCGCGGAACGGCAGCTTGTACTTGTGCATCAGCACGTCCGCCAATTCCTGCGAGGCCGTCCAGTCGCTGTTCAGCTCTTCCAGCGCGCGATCCGGGCTGATGACCATGGCCTTGAGCACGCGGTCCCAGCGCTTGAGCGCCGAAATGCCGCTGTCGACCATCGCGGAATTCTGCTTCACATCCTTGGGATCGCTCATGCCGGGCGTGATGTTGTGTGTCTGCAGGACAGGCCCCATCGCCAGCGTCACCGCCGTGGAGGCGTCGCTGCGCGTGTCGTTCAGCAGGCCCGGATTACGCTTTTGCGGCATGGCGCTGGACACGTAGGTGTTGCCGCCGCCTTCTTCCAGCAGGATCCACGGACGCGACTGCGCGTACTGGGTCATCACGTCTTCGACGAAATTTCCCGTGCGCAGCGCGATGCTGGTGACGATGGACGCGACCTCAACGGGCTGGTCCATGGACGAGATCTGCGACGCGTCGTACGCGTTGTCGACCAGCGCCTCGAAGCCCAGGTATTGCGCCATGCGCTTGCGGTCGAGCGGCCAGCTCGTGCCGTTCAGCACGGTCGTGCCCATGGGAGAGCGGTCGATGCGCACGTAGGCTTCGCGGATGCGCTGCGCATCCCGTGCCAGACCGGCAGCCTGGCCCAGCAGATAGTGCCCATAGCTGTTGGGCTGCGCGGCGACGCCGTTCGTGTAATTGGGAACGATGGTGCCCGCGTGCCTGGCCGCCAATTCCACCAGGGTGGTGGAGGTGGCGTTCAGCTGGTCCGCCAGATCCAGCAGCTTGTCGCGCAGGATGGCACTGCGGTAGGTGGCGTGCATGTCCTGGCTGGAACGGCCGGCGTGCAGCAAGGTGATGTCCTCGCCGGCGGCCTTGATCAGCAGGGGCTCAAAGGTGATGACGGTGGCCGGCCGCTTGGCGCCGGGCTGGTTGCCGTCCTGGATGACTTTCGCGACGCCGGCCGCCAGGCGCGGCGCCATGGACTTGTCCAGCAGGCCTTCGTCGGCGTTGATCACCACCGTGGCCTTGTTCATTTCTCCCAGCCAGAAAAAGGGGTCGCGGGGCGGAGATTGCTGCGCGGTGGCCGCATTGCCGGCCAGCGTTAACACCAGGGCGGCGCCCAGGGTCGGAAAAAACTGTCTCATGGCGTTCTCGTTATAGGGGTGGCCGGACAGTGTATCGAAGGTGCTTTGCCCAGGACATCCTGTATTGCACGGAGGCGGGGGTGTTGGATATGCCGTGTGGGACGGTGGCTCATACGGGTCGGTGTCAGACACCCGGGAGAGATGGCCGTCAGCTTGTGGCGGCAATTCAGCGGGTGTCAGACACCTGGCACTACGTTGGGTCGCACGGGTCGGTGTCAGACACCCTGGGGAGGTCGCCGCCAGCTTGTGGCGGCGATTCAGCGGGTGTCAGACACCTGGCAGTTCAGCGTTGTCTGACATCTTGGCCGGCATGCAATTTCAAGGTGTCTGACACCCATCAGCACAGACCGCCGTATTGATACGGTGCCTCGAGGGTGTCTGACACCTTGCCAACCGAAGACAGGTCCCACACACAAAAAAAACCGGCCCCAAAGAGGCCGGCTTTCACATCCGATCGAAGACGGATCGCCTTAGAAGCGCCAGCTCACATTGACGGTGCCGGTGTTCTGACGGTTACCGTCGCCAAACTGACCCGAGTACGCCAGGCCCAGCGTGGCGTTCTTGCTCATCGCCAGATCCACGCCCACTTCCATCACGGCCGCGTCACGCGCCAGCGGGTTGCCCGCGACGGTGAACGGCTGGCTGCCGTCGAACGACATCGTGGCTTCCGGATTGACGTCGCCGTACGCATGACGCCATCCCAGCATGCCGCGCAGGCGGCCCGCGGTGTCCTTCACATCGAAGGTGGTCTGCGCGCGCAGGCCCAGCGTGGTGGTGCCCACGTTGTTCGTGCTGCTCTTGCCGCTGAGCGCGGCGTCACCACCCGATTCCGAGAAACCGCGGGTGCGCAGATCGCTGAAGTCGGCGCCAAAGAACGGCTCGAGCGTGACGCGGTCGTTCAGCGGAATCGCGTAGCCCACGTCGGTGAAGACCTGGCCGGTGCTGGCGCTGTAGTCAGCCTTCAGCTCCTGGTACTGGCCCGCCGCGTTGATGTTGCGCTTGCTGTCGATGTCATGCCACGTGTAGGCCAGGCCAGCGGTGAAGTTGATCTTGCCCGAGCCAACTTCGAACGACTTGCCGCCGTAGAAGATCGCGCTGTAGCTGTTCACATCCGACTTGGCGGAACGGTCGTCCACGGTGATGCGGCTGTCGGTGTAGCCAAACGCGCCACCCAGACGCCAGCCGTTGCCCACGCCGTGATCGCCGCCGACAAAGATGCCGACGTCGCGTTCACGGGACTTGGCCACGTTGCCGTTGCCGTCCATCGTGCGCCAGTTGCCAAAGGCCTGCGCCCACAGCGGCTGCGCGTTCGAGCGCGGCAGCATCGAGGCGTCGCCGCGGCCGACTTGCGCCGTCGGCGGGCCCGGGACGAAGCCGGCGTTCATGTTGGCGCGCAGCTGTGCGGTGGGCAGGCTGGCGACGTTGTTGCTGACGTTCTGCATTGCCCCAACGCTGCTGCCGAACGATTCGCCGGACAGGTCGGCAAACACGCCGGCCGGGGCGCCGTTGGGCAGGTTCAAAACGCGCGAGTACAACGTGCTGTTCTTGGGCAGGGTCTGCACCGCGTTTGCGGCCGAACGCTGATTGCTGGTCACGGCCAGATCGGCGAATTCGATGGGGCGGGTTCCGCCGTTGCCGGGGTTGGTCGGCTTGGAATCGGGTTCGGTCGGCACGGTCTTCATGTCGACCGTCAGCACGACGTCGTTGCCTTGGTGGCTCAGAGTCGGCTGCAGATAGGCCAGGTTGCTGGACAGGCTGTCGAAATGGCCGTTCAGATTGCCGGCGGACAGGATGGTGTAGCTGGTCGAGGGCGCGTACGTGCCGCCCTCGCCGACGTGCACCACGGAACCCGCCAGATTCGCCGTGCCGGTGACGTTCACGCGGTCGCTCTTGCCATCGGGCGTGGCGTCGACGCGATAGGTCGAACCCGGTTTGAACGTCAGGTCGCCATTGACCGTCAGGGTGCCGATCTGCGCCCCGGTGGGGTTGACCGACATGTTCGCGCCGGGCGCCGCCATCATCATCACGTGGTTCGACGACGCAGCGGTTCCCGGCGACAGGGTTGCGCCGGATTCCAGGGTGGTCATGCCGACGTTGCCGGTACCGGCCAGCGTGCCCTTCACCGTCAAGAGGCCATTCACCTTCTTGCCGTCAATCGTCAGCGTCTTGCCCGCTGCTACGTTCACGGCGCCGACCGTGATGGTTCCAGCGGGCGTGAAGTCGGTGTTGACGTTCACCGTGCTGATGCCGCCGCCGCTGCTGGCCATGAGGCTGTGCTGATTGTCGTCGCCGGTGATGGCGCCGAAGACGCTGCCGCCATCGATGTTCAGCGTGGAGGCGCCGAGGCGCACGTCGCCAATGATGGAGCCCGTGTTCGTGATGACCATCGGCGCATGGGCGCCTGCGACATCGACCGCAACGCCGGCGGACGAGCTAGAGGAGCCCAGAGCGTTGATGTAGCCGGTGTTGACAATGCCGCCCGCCACATCAGCATTGCCGCTCACCACGACACCGCCCCAGATGTTGCCGTTGTTTTCAATCCGCCCGGTGACTGCTGCGCCGTTGGAGATTTCAATCCCGTTGCCGCTCGACTGGTAAACGGGGCTGATGCTGTTGGTGGAGATGTTGCCGTTGTTGACGATGTTGCCAGTGACCGTGCTGTTGTCGGTAATCGTCACACTGGAACCGATGTTCACGATGCCGCCAGCGCGGCCGAAAATGATCTGCCGGCTGTGGATTTCGCCGTTGTTGACGATGTCGCCGCCGACAAGGCTGCCCGACACCCGCAGTGCGTAGAGCTCGCCATTGCCTTCGTTGCGGATCGCGCCGTTCAGGGTCGAACCCGACTCGATCGTGATGGCTGCGTCGTGGTATCCGCCTTCGAGCAACGTGCGGTTGATGAAGTCGCCGTTGCGCATCGCGGCGTTCTCCATGCGCATGTAGGGATAGTGCGTCGACGACGTGTTCTCGAGATCGCCGGAGTACAAGGGGATCACCGAGCCGTCATGCATGAAGGGACCCGTCTGCGCCAAGGCGTACGGCGTAGCGAGGGGAGAAATACTGAGGCTCAGCAAAACGGCGATGCGGGTAAGCGGAAAGCGGCGAGACATTTTGTGTTGACCAGGTAAGTTTCGTGTTTGAACCGGCCTCCGAAGAGGCCGGCTTTTCCCAAGCGTCGAGGCGGATCGCCTTAGAAGCGCCAGCTCACGTTGACCGTGCCGGTGTTCTGACGGTTGCCGTCGCCGAACTGACCCGAGTACGCCAGGCCCAGCGTGGCGTTCTTGCTCATCGCCAGATCCACGCCCACTTCCATCACGGCCGCGTCACGCGCCAGCGGGTTGCCCGCGACGGTGAACGGCTGGCTGCCGTCGAACGACATCGTGGCTTCCGGGTTGACGTCGCCGTACGCATGACGCCAGCCCAGCATGCCGCGCAGGCGGCCCGCGGTGTCCTTCACATCGAAGGTGGTCTGCGCGCGCAGGCCCAGCGTGGTGGTGCCCACGTTGTTCGTGCTGCTCTTGCCGCTGAGCGCAGCGTCGCCACCCGATTCCGAGAAACCGCGGGTGCGCAGATCGCTGAAGTCGGCGCCAAAGAACGGCTCGAGCGTGACGCGGTCGTTCAGCGGAATCGCGTAGCCCACGTCGGTGAAGACCTGGCCGGTGCTGGCGCTGTAGTCAGCCTTCAGTTCCTGGTACTGGCCAGCCGCGTTGATGTTGCGCTTGCTGTTGATGTCATGCCACGTGTAGGCCAGGCCAGCGGTGAAATTGATCTTTCCCGAACCTGCTTCGAACGACTTGCCGCCGTAGAAGATCGCGCTGTAGCTGTTCACATCCGACTTGGCGGAACGGTCGTCCACGGTGATGCGGCTGTCGGTGTAGCCAAACGCGCCACCCAGACGCCAGCCGTTGCCCACGCCGTGATCGCCGCCGACAAAGATGCCGACGTCGCGTTCACGGGACTTGGCCACGTTGCCGTTGCCGTCCATCGTGCGCCAGTTGCCAAAGACCTGCGCCCACAGCGGTTGCGCGTTCGAACGCGGCAGCATCGAGGCGTCGCCGCGGCCGACTTGCGCCGTCGGCGGGCCCGGGACGAAGCCGGCGTTCATGTTGGCGCGCAGTTGTGCGGTCGGCAGGCTGGCGACGTTGTTGCTGACGTTCTGCATTGCCCCAACGCTGCTGCCGAACGATTCGCCGGACAGGTCGGCAAACACGCCGGCCGGGGCGCCGTTGGGCAGGTTCAGGACACGCGTGTACAGCGAGCTATTCTTGGGCAGGCTTTGCACGGCGTTTGCCGCCGAACGCTGGTTGCCGGTCACGGCCAGGTCGGCGAATTCGATCGGCCGGGTTCCGCTGCCGGTGTCGCCACCGCCAGTGCTGCCGTTGCCGACAGGCTTGCCCGGGTTGGGCTTGCTGTCCGGCTCGACAGGAACCTTCTTCATGTCCAACGTCAGCACGATCTGGTTGCCTTGCTGGTCCAGCGACGGCTGCAGGTAAGCCAGGTCGCTGGACAGGCTGTCGAAGTGGCCGTTGATGGTGGTGGCCGACAGGATGGTGTAGGCCGTCGAGGCGGCGTACGTGCCGCCTGAACCGACGTGCACGACGGAACCGGCCAGGTTGGCCGTGCCGTTGACGATAACGCGGTCTTTCTTGCCGTCTGCCGTCGCGTCGACGCGATAGGTGGAGCCCGGCTTGAAGGTCAGGTCGCCGTTCACCGTAATGGTGCCGATGGGCGACGGGGGAGCGACGATGACCGAATTCACATTCGGCATCATCATCATGTTGTTCATCGGCGCAGCCGCGCTGGGCGACAGCGTGGCACCCGACTCCAGCGTCGTGTCGCCCACGGTGCCGGAACCCGCGAGGGTGCCGTTGACCGTCAAATGACCACTCATGTAGCTGTTGTTCAGCGTAAGCGTCGCGGCCGGAGCGACGTTGATCTGGCCGATGTCGAACTTGGACGTGGCGCCAAAGTCGCCATTGATGTTCATGATGGCGTTGGGACCCACGACGGTGCCCGTGATGCTGCCGCCGGCGATGTCCAAGGTGGACGTGCCAAGCATCACATTGCCTTGGATGGTGCCATTGTTCACGATCGTCATAGGCGCGGTGGCGTTCTCAACGTCGATCGCGATACCGCTGGTGTTGGACGAGAGCGTGCCGTTGTTGACGATACCGCCGACCGAGCCGCCGTTGACGACGATGCTGTCCTTGAGGTTTGCGTCATTGATGATCTTTCCGACGACCGCGCTCCCGGAGAGGACTTCGATACCGACACCAAGCCCGTACGAGCCGCCAAACTCACCCTTGTTGTGGATGTCGCCGAGGACCACAGCGCCGTCCGTCAGGCTGATGCCGGCGCGATTGCTGGTCACGACCTTTCCGGCCTCGTTGACGATCGAACCGCTGATGCTCGATGCCTGCACCTTGATGCCGCCGAGCTGGCTGTATTGAGCGGGCCACAGCGTACCGTTGTTAATAACACTGCCGCCAACCATCGAGTTGTTTTCGATGGTGATGGAGGTGTAATTTCCGGTGTTTTCGATATCGCCGTTCTGAGTGCCAGCGTTCAAGTTGTAGTCGATAGGCTGCGCAAGAGCCAAAGGCGCGGAAAACGGCAGGCTCAGGCTAAGCAAAACGGCAATGCGGGTAAGCGGAAAGCGGCGAGACATTTTGTAGTGACCATGTAAATTTCGTGTCTGAAATGTACCGATCATTGCAAAACAGAATCTGAGCGAATCTGAGCGGTTTGTAAGATCCGAGACGCCCCCACCTCAAATCGCCACAATTAACCCGAAAAGTGGGCGTTTTTCCGGTTTTTGACTCTATTTATTCAGTCCACAGGCGGAAACAAATAGATGCTTTTACGCAACAATTGCCCTTTTTGCAGGGGTAACTCTTGCGCCGTCCCCACTTTCAAACCGCCCCCGACTGCGGCAACTTGAGGCAAAAACACACCGGCTTGTCACCGCCCGCCGACTCCAACATCACGGATCCGCCCAACCGTTCCGCAATCGAACTCACCAGATACAACCCCAGCCCTGCACCCGGATGACGCATTGCGTTGTGTCCCCGGTAGTATTTCTGGAACAACCGCTCCTGCTCCGCGAGCGGAATGCCGCTGCCCGGGTTCGCCACGGCGATGCGCAGCATGGCGCCGTCCTCGCGCACCGACACGCTTACCGTCCCCCCCTCGTCACAATGCCGGTCCGCGTTGGCCAGCAGGTTGCGCAGCGCGATCCGCAGCATGCCCGCGTCGCAGTCCAGGGTCTGGATTCCCGTCTCATACCTGGTTTGCACCCGCCCCGGCGGATACTCGCTCGCCAGGTCCTGCAGCAGCGCCGGCAGATCGCACCGGGTCGTGCGCAGTTCGGCGCGCGGTTCGCGCATGCGGTCATCGGTCAGGTATTCGTCCACCAGCGCCAAAAGGCGTGTGGCCGCATTGCGGATGTTGGCGCAGCGCGCCAGGCTCTTTTCCAGCGGCGCGGCAAGGTTGCGGCCCAGCTGCTGGGCCGAGGTCGTGATGATCGCCAGCGGCGTGCGGAACTCGTGCGACACCATCGCCACGAACTCGCGCTGCTCCGTGAACATCTGCCGTTCCTTTTCCAGCGACGTGCGCAGCTCGCCTTCCAGCGCCACCCGGCGTTCGATCTCGCCTTGCATTTCGGCCGTACGCAGGGCGACCTCGCGTTCCAGCCAGTGGCTGTGCTGGCGCGCCAGATCGGCCGCCAGGTTGGCCTGCTGCAGCTCGCGCACGCGGCGGCGCCGCTCGTAGCGGCCAACGATGAACAGGCTGAGCAGCAGCATGTGCAGCATCGTGCCCAGCGTGGAGACATACTCGGTAAAGGCGTTGACCGGAAACACCCCGAGGTTGCGCAGGAAGGCGATCAGCACGCCCAGGTAGAACACCCCGAACGCCAGCGCGAAAAAGCGCGCCGGCCGCCAGCCGCGCTTGAGCAGATACGCGGCCAGCGTGGAAAAGCCCACGATCACCAGCAGCGCCAGCCCCTGAATCGGCTGCATGCCGGCGCCGTAGTGGCCCGTCACGATCAGCGCGGAGCAGATTGCGGCAATGCCCCAGAACAGCCAGTCGAGCCAGCGCACGGCGCGCGGATAGAGCGCTTCCAGATTCAGTTGGCGGCAGGCGACACGCAGCGCCACCGGCAGGCTGACGGCAATGCCAACGCCCAGCAGCCGGTCGCTCCAGGCCACCGGCAGACCGGTCAACTGCTGCACCAGCCCCAGCGACAGCACCTCGTTGAAGACGCAATTGCCGATGTAGGCCAGGAAAAGTCCGCTCATCGGCGCGCGCGTGACCAGCCAGAACGCTGCGTGCGCGCAGATCAGCAGCAGATAAAAGCCGAAATACAGCCCGAACAGCAGGCCCTCGCGGCGCGACTGGTTGTCGAACGCCAGCCGCTGCCAGACCTCCAGCCGCGTCGCCATCGCGTTCTTGCTCTGCAGCCGCACCAGGATGACGTACGCGCCCGGCTGCGACGGATTGAATTGGATCACGGGGCTGCGATAGTCCACCGGCCATTTGCGCCGCGCCAGATCCTCGCCGCTGCGTCCCAGCATCGTCCAGCCGCCGCCGTGGCCCACGTAGATGCGCGCGTCGTCCAGCAGCGCGTTGGTCAGGCGCAGCATCCAGCCGCCGTGCATGATCTTGTCGACCTGCACGGGCAGGCGCAGCCAGATCGTGGCAGGCGTAAATCCCGCGCTCAGGCTGCCTGGCAGCGGCGTCCAGTCATCCGAGCTGGCGGCGTCGCCCACGTCCAGGCGGCCATCCAGATCAATAAGGCGTTCAAGATGGCCGCCGGCATCCTGCACGCGTTCGACGCCATCCAGACGCAACGGCTCGGCGCGCGCCGGTGCGGCTGCGGCCAGCAAGCCCGCGAACAGGCAGGCCAGCAGCGCCAGCCACCGCATCGCCCTGGAGTAACATTCCCGTTTCATCAATCGCAATCTACGCAGCATTTCCGTGCAACCCGGCAGATTACACCAGCCCTCCACGCTGTATTTCGCGGGCGCCTCATGCCTGAAGTGATCCTGCTCGAAGACGAACCCGTGCTGCGCCAGGAGCTCGGCGAGTTCCTCGAAGAGCTTGGATACGCCCCGACGTGCGTGTCCAGCCTGCAGGAATTCGACCAGCGCTTCGACCCCGCCCTCCACCACCTGGCCGTCATCGACATCGGCCTGCCCGACGGCTGCGGCCTGGACCTGATCCAGCGCCTGCGCAAGGACGGCCAGCAAGTGGGCATCGTGGTGTTCAGCGCGCGCCAGACCGGGCCCGACCGGATTTCTGGCCTGGGCATGGGCGCCGACCACTATCTGGGCAAGGGCTGCGATCTGGACGAGCTGGCCGCCACGCTGGCCGCGCTGGTGCGCAGGCTGGGGCTGCCTCAGCCGGGCCAGGATCTGCCGCCGTTGAGCTGGCTGCTTGAAATCGGCCCCCGCCGCCTGCACATCCCGGGCGCGGCGGCCATGCCGCTGTCGCAGCAGGACCTGACCGTGCTGCATTGCCTGATGAGCCAGCCCGGCGAAAACATCAGCCGGCGGCAGATCGTCGAAGCCCTGGGCGCCGATTACCTGGAATACGATCAACGCCGGCTCGACACGCAGATGCGCCGGCTGCGCCGCCGCGTCGAAGCCCTGAGCGGCCAGACGCTGCCCGTCAAGACGTTGCGCAGCAGCGGCTATTGCTTCTATCAGCCGGCGCAGGTCAAAGGCTGACCCCGGCCGCGCCGCGCAATGCCCGCGCGTTCAGCGCGGGCGTGGCGTACAAGTTCTGATGGCGGGCCGTCTGCCTTAGAACTCCGTGCTCACGGACAACAGCACGGTCAGCGGCGCCCCGACCGTCAGGCCTTCGCGCGCCGCGGACTGCCAGTAGTTCTTGTTCAGGACGTTCTCGACCATCGCGCGGATGACGACGGGCTTGCCGTTGGCGTTGAATGCATAGCGCGCGCCCACGTCAAAGCGCGTCCAGCCCGGAATTTCCTGCGTGTTGGCGACGTCGACGATCTGCGAGCTGGTGCGCAGCATCCGCGCGGTCAGCGTAAGACCCGGCACAAACGGCGTATCCCATTCGGCTGCGGCGTTGAACTGCAGGCGCGGCACAGCGGGCGCTCGGTTGCCGTCGTTGAGCCCGCCCTCGGTGCGCGTCAAGCGCGCATCGGTGTAGGCCACGCCGCCCAGCAGGCGCACGCCATGCGTCGGCTCGCCCTGCACCAGGAATTCCAGTCCGCGGTTGCGCTGCTTGCCATTGGACACGTAGCGCAGGCTGGCAGGATCCAGATAGCTGCTGGGACGCTCGATCTGGAACGCGCTGAGCGTCGTTTCAAACTGGCCGAAATCGTATTTGGCGCCCACTTCGAACTGCTTGGAGATTTCCGGGGCGAACACTTCGCCCGCGTTGACGGCGCCCTCGGGTGCCGTCCCGCCCTGACTCAGGCCCTCGATGTAATTGCCGTACAGCGCCAGCCGCTCCGTGGGTTTGACGGTCAATGCAAACGCCGGCGTGACGGCCGACTCGTTGTAGTTCGACGTCTGGCGGCCGGTCATCGCGTCGAAGTTGGTCGACTCCACGCGCTGGTGCCGCACGCCCGCGATGAACTGCACGCGGTCGTCGGCCATCGAGATCGTGTCGGCCAGCGCAATGCTGACCAGCCGAGAATCGCTGGCCCGCGGCAGATCCGACGGCCGCGCAATGTTCGGCTTGGGCAGATCCGCGGGGTTGTAGATGTTGGAAAACACCGTGCTGGACCGGATCCGCGCCGCCGAATAGTCGATGTCCAGCACGCTGGCGCTCAGCGCCGGCTCATGCTTGAGCGGGCCGGTCTGCAAGCGCCCCCGCACCCCGATCTCGCCCGTCTTGCTCAATAGCGACTCGTTCAGGCGGGCCGGCACCGCGCCAATGTCGCCGGCCTCGTTCAACATCAGCCAGCTCGTCTGCATGCTCTCAAAGTCGTGCTTGCGCGCGCCCACCGCGCCGTAGACGGTCCAGTCCGGCGACACGTCGTACTCGGCGCGCAACGCGCCCGACCATTCCTTGGTCTTCCAGTAGGTCCACGACGGAAAGAAGTTGCGGCGTGCGTCCGGCGCCCGGCCGATGTCCGTGCCCGAGGGCGGCGGGAACAGCAGGCCGCTGCGCGCATCGGTCGTGCGGTTCTGGTAATTGATGTCGCCTTCCACGCGCAGGCGCTCGCCCTGGTAGTCCAGGCCCAGCGCCACGGCGCCCAGATCCTCCTTCGCACCGTCCATCGGCAGATCGCCGCCGCTGCCCGCCACGTTCAGACGCACGCCCCATTCCTGGCTGTCGCCATAGCGGCGCGACAGGTCGGCGTGCGCGCCGAACTGGCTGTCACTGATGTACGACACGGTGAAGCGGTTCAGGGGATCGGCGCCCGCGCGCTTGGGCACCAGGTTGATCGAACCACCCACGGAACCGTAGGGCGCCATGCCGTTCAGCAAGGCATTGGGGCCGCGCAGCACTTCGACGCGCTCCACGCCGATCAGCGAACTCGAATTGCGCGGAGACACGCCGTACAGGCCGTTGAACGACACGTCGTAATTGAACAGCGTGAACCCGCGGATGTTGAACTCGTCCCGCCCCGCGCCGCGCGAATACGTATTGCGCACCGTGGGGTCATTGACCAGCACGTCGCCGATGTTCTGCGCCTGCTGGTCCTCGATCAGCTTGGCGGTGTACTGCGTCGCGCTGAACGGCGTGCTCATGTCGTCGCGGTCGCCCAACAGGCCCAGACGACCGCCGCGCGCCACCTGCCCGCCGGGGTAGACAGGCGGCAGGCCGCTCGCCAGCCCCGAGGCCGTCACCGTCACAGGTTCCAGCGTCGTGGTCTGCCCGGCGGGCAGGACGCTCAGGCGGTACTGGTTCGGCGCCTCGCGCGTGGCGCGCAGCCCCGTTCCGGCCAGGGCCTGCTCCAGCGCCTGGTGAGGGGTGTAGCGGCCGCGCACACCGTTGCTGTGGCGGTCGGCCACCAGCGACGGCTGCGCGGCCAAGAGGATGCCGGACTCGTTCGCCAGCCGCGTCAGTACCTGGTTCAGCGGCCCGGGGGCAACGTCGAAGGTCATCAGATCCGCCACCCCCGTCGTCGCGGGCTCGGCCTGCGCGTGGGCCGGCGGCCCCCAGACGGCGGAAACGGCCATCGCCAGGGCCAGCGGCAAGCCCCAGGACGGGAATCGCCCGCGACGGGCGGCCAAGGCGCGTGCGCGGGTCACGGGAAAGGCCGCGGCGGCGGAAGAAGGACGGTGGGACATGACGGGACCTGTGCTCTCGTGCGTAAGGTTCTGAAAGGGAGAGCGGCGCGCCAGCCATGCGGATTGCTGGGCGCGAGCGGCTCTTACTGTCCTTATTCGAACGAGCGGGCAAAACCCGGAACCGTTTCGCGGATTATTTTTTCAGGCGCGCGCTTCGAGGCTGATCCACCAGGGCATCGTCCGGCGCACCTGGACCGGCAGCACCGAGGCCAGCATGTCCAGCGCGCGGTCGGTTTCGCGGATGGGATAGCTGCCGAAGACATGCAGGCGCGCGATCTCCGGCGCCACGGCCAGGTGGCCAAAGTGATAGCGGCGCAATTCGGCCACAACGTCCGCCAGCGGCGTGTTGTCGGCCACCAGCACGCCGCGCGTCCAGGCCTCGCGGGCCGGATCCACCGGCAGGAAGCCGTCCAGCGTGTCAGCCGTGAACCGCGCCTGCCGACCCGCCGGCACGATGCCGCTGGCGCGGCTGGCGGCCGTGTCGACGCGCACGGCCCCTTCATGCACGGCCACCACCACGCCGTCTTCCTCGCCGCGCACAGTGAAGCGCGTGCCCAGCGCCTGCAGCCGGCCTTGCGCGGTGTCCACGACAAAGGGACGTACTGGATCCTTGGCGGTCTCGATCAGCAGTTCACCCGCGACCAGCTGCACGCGGCGCAGCGTGGCGCCATAGTCGACATCGAACGCGCTCAAGGCCTTCAGCCAGACCTGGGTGCCGTCCGCCAGCGAGACGTGGCGCGTTTCGCCCAGCCCCGCGCGATGGTCCGCGCCCCAGGTCGAGGCCGCAAGGGGCAACGGCGTCTGCCGCCACGCCGTCCACCCCAGGCTTGCAATGCCCAGCGCCCCCGCCATTCCCAGCAGCAGTTGCCGGCGCGCGCGCGGCCGGGCCGCCGCGGCCTGCCCGAACGCCGTCACAGCGGCGTCCCGGTCCGGACTGGATTGCAGAGCAGAAAAGCGGCGGCCGATGCGTTCGACGTAACCCCAGGCCTCGCGGTGTTCCGCCGCGCGTTCGATCCATTGCTGCCATTGCTGGCGTTCGGCGGCCGACGCGTCGCCGGACCGCAGCAGGGCGTACCATTCGGCGGCCTGCTCCATCGCGCGATGGGAGGGCTCGCGCGCCTGCGCGGCGCTCATGGGGCGGCCACCTGCGGCAGGCCAGCCGGCTCGTCCGCATATCCTGCCGCCAGGCGCGCCTCGAGCTGCATGCAGCACAGCATGGCCTGGGCGACGTACTTGCGGACCATGCGCGACGACACGCCCAGCACGTCGGCGACTTCCTGATCGGTCATCTCGCACGCCACCGCCATGACGAAGGCGTGGGCGGTCTTGGGCGGCAATCCGCGCAGCATCGCGTCGATTTCGCCCAGGGCCTGCAGCACCATGGCCTGGTCCTCGGCCGAAGACACCGTGGGTTCGGGCTGCGCCGCCAGGGCGTCCAGCCAGGCCTGCTCCAGATCCCGGCGGCGCCACAGGTCGATGCACATGCCATTGGCCATCCGGCGCAGGTAGGTCCTGGCATGGCGGGCGTTGTCGAACTTGCACGGGCGCGTCAAGAGGCGCACGAACGCGTCGTGCGCCAGGTCTGCGGCGTCCGCCGCGTTGCCCAGGCGCCAGTTCACCCACGCCAGCAGCCAGCCGTGGTGATTGCCGTATAGGCTCTCGAAGTCCTGGGATGCCCCTTCCGATCCGCTCACGATCCCGCCCGCGACACCGCTCACACCAGCATTAATGCGAACGGTTATCAATTAACAAAGCGCGATTATTGCCTGGGCTGGCGGGATTTGGCAACGGGGGTTTAGGCGATAATCCCGCTGCCCGGACGGGCCTGACGATGCCGGCACACCGCCGCAAAGGAAGCAATGAACTGGGACGATGCAAGGATCTTTCTGGCGCTGCAACGGGAGGGCACGCTGCGGCGCGCCGCGCGCGTGGCAGGCGTCGATCAGGCCACGATCGGGCGGCGCATCGCCACGCTGGAACACACCCTGGGCGCGACGTTGTTCCTGCGCAGTTCTACCGGTTACACGCTTACGCCCACCGGCGAAAGCGTGCTGCGCGCGGCCGAGCGCATGGAGCAATTTGCCCATGACCTGGTGCGGCAGGCCCAAGGCACCGACGGGCGGCTGGAAGGCGAGGTCAAGGTCGCGACGACCGACTCGCTGGCCATGGAGTTCGTCATACCGGCCATCGCGGCGCTGCACGTGCAGCACCCCGCCGTGCGCGTCCGCTTGAGCGTGTCGACCCAGATGGCCAATCTTGCGCGAAGAGAGGCGGACATCGCCATCCGTAACGTCAAGCCCGAGAACCCGGATCTCGTCGCGCGCCAACTGGCCCGCTGGCCAGTGGGCCTGTACGCCAGCGAGCAGTACCTTGAACTGCGCGGCGCGCCGTCGGAAGGCGAGGGCCTGCAAGGACATGACCTGGTGTACTACCAGCCCTACCTCGAAGGCAGCCGCGCGCCCACCATCGTCGGCGAACCGGCGCAGGCGGGCTGCATCGTGGCCACGGCCAATTCCAGCCTGATGCTGCGCGTCATGATCGCCGACGGCATTGGCATCGGCGAGCTGCCCGTGCCCATGGCCGAGCGCGGCGGTCTGGTCCGCCTGTGGCCGGCGCGCGAACGCACGGGCGGCTTTCCCGTGTGGCTGGTGACGCACCAGGACCTGCGGCACACGGCGCGCGTGCGGGCATTCATCGACGCCGTCGCAAAGCAGTTCGACCCGCCGTCGCAATAGCCGACGATTTTCAGCGTCAGCACCCAGCGATCATTGCCAGCCGTTACTGCCGCATTTTTGCATTAGAGCCATTGCAAATTGCTGCGTGATTGCAGCGCATGGGCTACCTATACTTTTTCGCACGCCGGTCGGTTTCACCCGGCATTCGAAGCGTGAGGTTTTCCATGTCGCATCCATCCGCCGTCGCATCCTCCGCGGCGCCAACTCCCGTTGCAACACCCCCCGTGGCAGGCACCGCTGCCTGGCGGTATGTCCTTGCCGGGTTCGCCGCCAGCCTGGCCAGCATCGGCCTGGCCCGTTTCGCCTACGCGCCACTGGTCCCCGCGCTGATCCAGGCACACTGGTTCTCCTCGTCCAGCGTGGTGTTCCTGAGCGCCGCCAACCTGACCGGCTACCTCATCGGCGCACTCATCGGCCAGCCCCTGGCGCGGCGCTTTTCCAGTACACAGGTCCTGCGCGCCATGATGGCGCTTGTCACCCTGGCCTTCGCGGCGTGCAGCCTTCCGCTGCCCATCGGCTGGTTCTTCGGCTGGCGCCTTGCGTCGGGCATCGCGGGCGGCGCCATCATGGTGCTGGCCGCCGCGACGATCCTGCCGCATGTGCCGAGCTCGCGGCGCGGCCTGGCGGGCGGCGCCATCTTCCTGGGCATCGGGGTCGGCATCGCAGGCTCCGGCACGGTTGTGCCGTGGCTGCTGGGCATGGGGCTGCAGGAAGCATGGCTGGGTCTTGCCGCCATATCGGCCACGCTGACGTTGCTGACCTGGCGTGCATGGCCGGCGCACGGCGCCGCGTCGCGCCGGTTGGCGGACTCGGTGCCGGGCACACCCGCCCCTACCCGCCAACCCTCCGATCATCGCGCCGGCGTGATTCTGTTGTTTGGCCAGTATGGGTTGATGGCGGTCGCGCTGGTCCCGGCGATGGTCTTTCTGGTGGACTTCGTCGAGCGTGGCCTGGGCGCGGGCGCCGCGGCCGGCGCGCGCTTCTGGATTCTCTACGGCGTCGGCGCAATGATGGGCCCTCCGCTTTATGGCTGGCTGGGCGACCGGCTCGGCCCGCGCCAGGCGCTGCGCATCGCGCTGGCCGTGCAGGCGGTCGCGATGGGCGCGCTAAGCTTCAGCAGCCACTCCTCATCGCTGAGCGCCGCCGCGCTGGTGGCGGGCACCTTCCCGCCAGGCATCGTCCCGCTGGCGCTAGCGCGCATCCACGACCTGATTCCGCACGATGCCTTTGCGCAGAACCAGGCCTGGAGCCGCGCAACGGTGAGCTTTGCCACCTTTCAGGCGCTGGCCGGATATGGCTACTCGGCCGTGTTCAGCGCAAGCGGCGGCCAGCACCGGACGATGTTCGTCATCGGCACGGCGGCGCTGATCATCGCGGTGCTGGCCGAGGCCGGCGTGGTGGAAAGGACAATCGGCCGGCTCATCCCAGATACTCCACGTTCCCGCACACCGAAATACTCTGCCCGCTGATCATCGCCCCCTGATCCGAGCATAGGAACACCACCTGATTCGCCACGTCTTCCGGACGCGTCATGCGGCGCAGCGACACTTTTTCCAAAAGCTGCTCCCGCATCTCCTCGTTGCTGACCCCGCCGGCCTCGGCGCGGGCGGCGATGATGCGCTCGACGCGGTCGCCCGACACCACGCCCGGCAGCACGGAATTGACGCGGATGTTCGACGGTCCCAACTCCATCGCCCAGGTCTGCGTCAGCCCGGCCAGCCCGAACTTGCTGGCGCTGTACGGCGAGCGCAGCGAAAATCCCAGGCGCCCTGCCACGGACGAGATATTGACGATGGCGCCGCCGCCCGCGGCCCGCAGCAGCGGCACCGCGCTGCGCGCGCACAGGAACGTGCCCGTCAGATTGACGTCCAGGGTATTGCGCCAGGCGTCCAGCGTGGTGTCCTCAAGCCGGCTGGTCGGCCCGGACACGCCCGCATTGTTGACCAGCACGTCCAATGCGCCCCACCGCGCGCCCAGCGCCTCGAACATTGCCAGCACGTGCGATTCGTCGGACACGTCCGTCAGACTGGCGCTCAGTGCGGGCAGGCGTTCTTGCGCCGCCTTCAGCGCCGCTTCGTCCACGTCGCAGATGTGCACGTCGGCGCCCAGATCCAGAAATCTGCGCGCGATCGCCAGCCCGATGCCCTGCGCGCCCGCCGTAACCAGGACGCGGGCGCCTTTCAATGATTCGGTCATGTCCTTTCCCGATGAATGGGTTGCGACGGGGCGGCTCCCGAGCCGCCCCGTCAGACGGTTACGTCACAGCGCGAACTCGGGGCGGATGCCGCTTTTCAGCGGCAGGCCCATGATCTCGCGCGCCTCGGCAGGCGTGGCCGGCTCCATGTCCATTTCGCGGATGATGCGCACGATCCGCTCGGTCAACTGAACGTTGGTGGCCAGCTCGCCATGCCGGTAGTACAGGTTGTCTTCCAACCCGACGCGCGCATGGCCGCCCAGCAGCAGCGCGCTGATGTTCGCCTCAAGCTGCGACGGCCCGATGCCGCTGACGCAAAAGACGCTGTTCTTGGGCAGCAGGTCCACCATCATCTGCAGATGCCGCGGCGAGAACGGCATGGCGTTCTGGAAGTTGCGATGCACGTTCATGACCAGGTTGATGAAGTGCGGGCCTTCGTCCAGGTCTTCGTTGATGAGCGTCGTCACGTCCTGCAGGATGTGCGTCGGGCTGAACACCTCCCACTCGGGCTTGATGCCCCGCGCCTTCATGCCGGCGGCCAGTTCGCGCCCCTTGCTGAGCGGCGTGTTCATCAAGTATTCGCGGTCGCCGAACGCCAGGTTCAGCGTGGTGGCGTCCAGCGTGCACATCTCGGCGCCCGCGTCCATGCCCTTCAGACGCTCCTCCCACAGAATCTCCCACGTGCCGGGCGAGGTCTCGGCGACCATGTCGCCATGCACGCCGCCGCCCGTGGAGTTGTTCAGCACGATGTCGCAGCGCTCGCGAATCAGCTGGTTCATTTTCCGGTAGACCGCGGCGTCGCACGTCGCCAGATCATCCGCACGCCGCGCATGCAGCGCCACCACGCTGGCGCCCGCGTTGTAGCAGCGGTAGACATCTTCCGCAATTTCCGCCGGCTGCGTCGGCAGGTGCGGATTCTGGCTTTTCAGCGCCATGCCCCCGGTCGGGGCGATGGTCACGATGACTTTGCGTTTTGCCATGCTGTTCTCCTAGGATTTCCACAGCGCGCAGCGGCTTTCGGACTGCTTCGTGAAGGCCTCGTTGCCGTCGATGGCCTGCACCACCGTGAAGTAGTCCCACGGCTCCTTTGACTGGTCCGGGCTCTTGACCTGCAGCAGATACATGTCATGCACGACGCGGCCATCGGGGCGCACCACGCCGTCCTTGATGTACATGTCGTTCAGCTTGTTTTCGCGCAAGTAAGCCAGAACCTTGTCCGCGTCGTCCGTCCCGGTTGCCTTGACCGCGCGCAGGTACTGCAACGCGGCCGAATAGTCGGCCGCCTGTAGCGAGGACGGCATGGACTGGCGGCGATCGAAGAACTTGCGGCTCCAGGCGCGCGTCTCGTCCGACGCATTCCAGTACCAGCTGTCGGTCAGATACATGCCCTGCGCGGCCGGCAGGCCCATGGCGTGAATGTCGTTGATGAACATGATCATGCCCGCCAGCTTCATCGTCTTGGTGATGCCGAACTCGTTGGCGGCCTTGATCGAATTGGTCGCGTCCGCACCCGCATTGGCCAGCGCCAGGATCTCGGCCTTGCTGCCTTGCGCCTGCAACAGGAACGACGAGAAATCGCTGGCGGCCAGCGGATGCTTCACGCTGCCCACGACCTTGCCGCCGCCGGACTCGACAACCTTGGTGGTATCGGCCTGCAGCGCGTGCCCGAAAGCGTAGTCTGCCGTCAGGAAGTACCAGCTCTTGCCGCCCGTCTTGACCACCGCCGCGCCCGTGCCGCGCGCCTGCGCCACGGTGTCGTAGGCGTAATTCAGCGTGTAGGGCGTGCACTGCTCGTTGGTCAGCGCGGGCGCCCCGGCGCCCACCACGATGATCGGCTTCTTCTTGTCCGCGGCCACCTTCGACATGGCCAGCGCCGTGCTGGAATTGGTGCCGCCGATCAGCATGTCCAGGCCGCGCTGGTCAAACCATTCGCGCGCCTTGGCCGACGCCACGTCGGCTTTGTTCTGGTGGTCCGCGGTCAATAGCTCGATCTTCTTGCCGTTGATCTGGCCGCCCATTTCCTCGATCGCCATCTTGATGGCTTCCGCGCCGCCGGGACCATCCGGCCCGGCGTAAACGCCGGACATGTCGGTGATGAATCCGATGCGGATCACGTCGTCCGACACTTGCGCCTGCGCGGCCGTGGCGGGCAGCAGCGTGGCGGAAATGGCGCCGGCAATGGCGGTGGCGGACAGCAGGCGTGGCATTGACAACATACCGGTCTCCTCTTATGGTTTTTGGCCCGTGGGCGTCAATCATTCTGCGGTCCGGCTGCCCTTGGGGACAGTCATCACGTTGACAAAGACGCCTAGGGTTTACCTGGGCCGAATTCCACCTCCAGACAGGGAACGAACATGCGCGAACCGCAAGTCCTGGCGGGCGACGACGCGTCCAACGCGAATCGCCGGCCGGCGCGCAGCGCCGTGGACAAGATGCTCGACGTGGTGCCCTGGTACAAGGGTCTGCCCGAACTCGAGCGCGATGTGGTGCGTGCCGAACTGCGAACGGTGTCGCTGGCGACAGGCGAATACCTGTTTCGCGCGGGTTCCCGCTCGCCCGGCTGGTATGGCGTGGTGGAGGGCCTGGTGAAGTGGTCGTCGCCCGGCACCGATGGCCGCACGTTGTCGCTGGCCGGATTCAGCACGGGAAGCTGGTTCGGCGAGGCCACCATGATCCGCCGCGAGCGCTTCGAATACGAAGTCGTCGCCCTGCGCCCCAGCCGCATCGTGATCCTGCCGCGCGACACCTGCGAGCGCCTCTGGAACAACAACATCGAATTCACCAAGGCGCTGATGACGCACCTGGCGCAGCGGGTGAACTGGCTGATGGGCTGCTACACCGGCAACGTACTGCTCGACGTCGACACCACCGTGGCGCGCGCCGTCGCGGCGCAACTGGACGCCGAGGTCCATTCCGGCACAAAGGGTCGGCTGCGGATCTCGCAGGAAGAGATCGCCGGCCTGTGCGGCGTCTCGCGCCAGCGCTGCAACACCGCACTGACCCGGCTGGCGCGCGAAGGCGTACTGCAAACGCACTACGGCGGACTGACGGTGCTGGACAAGGAAGCGCTCTACCGATGCGCGAGGATCAATAGGGCCGACGAAGACGTGCCCGACACCGCCCGTTAACCGCCGCGCGCGTTCAAACCCCCAGCCGGTCCAGCACCGACCAGCCGGCCCGCGCCTCGATGGCTTCCCCAGCCGCGAGGCACAGGTCTTCGCGGAACCGTCCCGCCACCAGCTGCACCCCGACCGGCACGCCGCCAGCCAGACCGACGGGCACCGACAGCCCCGGCAGTCCCAGGATCGCCGTCGAAATCAACGGGCTCTGCGCCCGCAGGATGTCCGCCATCACGTCCGCGCCCTGCTGATCCCGATCCACCGGGAAAGGCAACGCAAACGACACAGGCATCAACAAGATCGGATAGCGCTCAAAGAAGCGGCCCCATTCGCGCAGGATCGTCGTGCGCATTGCCATTGCCTGAATAAAGCCGTCCTTGTCCCTGCGGGGCGTGTGCGCCAGCATGCTCTGGTACGCGTTCTGGATGGCACGGTCGCCGGCGCGTTCGATCTCGCGCTGCATGGAACCGGCGGCTTCGTTCATCAGCACGTCCAGCCACAGCGCGGCTGCGGCATCGAACTGCGGCGGCTCGGCAACCTCGACGAGATAACCGGCGTCCTGCAGCCAGCCGGCGGCGCGTTGCAGCGCGTCGGCCACTGCGGCGTCGGCCTGGTGCTGCGCCGTGCCCGCAAACAGCGCGACGCGCCGGTTGCCATTCAACTCAGGAAACGCCAGCGGCGCCGGCACCCACCAGGGATCGCGCGCATCGCCGCCCGACATCGCCGCCAAACCCAGCCGCAGATCGGCGACAGTACGCGCCAGCGGGCCTTGCGTGGCCGCCATCTGCGAGGCCACCGGGCGCTCCGATCGCTGCGTGGCGTTGTAGCCCGGCACCCGGCCCTGCGAGGGCCGCAGCCCCGCCACACCGCACGCATACGCGGGATAGCGGATCGAGCCGCCCTGGTCGCTGCCATGGGCAAGCGGCCCGACGCCCAGCGCCGCCGCCACCGCCGCCCCGCCGCTGGAGCCGCCCGGCGTGCGCGCCACATCGAACGGATTGACGGTGCGGCCATGCAGATCGTTGTCGCTGAACCAGCGCCAGGAAAACGCCGGGACGTTCGTGCGTCCGATGACGATCGCGCCCGCGCGGAGCCAGTTGTCGACCGCCGGATTGTTCTCCTGCGCGATGAGGTCCCGGTAGGCCGTCACGCCGTTGGTCGTGGCCGTGCCCGCCAGATCCGCGTTGGCCTTGATCGTGACCGGCACGCCATGCAGCGCGCCCAATTCCTGCTTGCCGCGCACCGCCGCATCGGCCGCATCCGCGGCGCGCAGCGCCTGGTCGGCATAGGTCTCCGTCAGCGGGTTGAAGGCGGCATTGATCGCCTGGCCTCGGTCCAGGCAGCTTTGCACGGCCTCGCGGCTGGATACTTCGCCGTTGCGGATGGCGCGGGCCAGATCGAGCGCGTTCCAGCGCCAGAGTGCGTTCGTCATGATGTCTCCCTATTACTTGAAACCGGGCCTTCGTCGCCGGTCCGGCAACGGTCCGTTCAGTCTGCCGACGCGCCGGATTGCTTCACCATCGCGGCCCAGCGCGGAATCTCGGCAGCGATCAGGCTGGCAAACTGCTCGGGCGTCGACGGCGTGGCGTCGACGGAGAGGGTCTCGTTCTGTTTCTGCACCGCAGGGTCCAGCAACGCCTTGGCGACGGCGGCATTCAATTTTTCGATCACCGGCTTGGACACGCCCGCCGGCGTCACGATGCCGCCCCACGACACCACCTCGAAACCCTTCAGGCCCGACTCGTCCAGCGTCGGCACCTCCGGCAGCACCGGCACGCGCTTCAAGCTGGTGGCGCCCAGCACCTTGACCTGACCGGAGCGAATAAAAGGCAGAACGCCCGCGACGTTGTCGATCATCACGTCAAGCTGCCCGCCGGCCAGATCCACCACGGCCTGCTGGCCGCTCTTGTACGGCACGTGCAGCATGGTGGTGCCGGTCTCGCTCTTGAGCATTTCGCCCGCCAGGTGCGCGCTGGAGCCGACCCCCAGCGATCCCACGCTGACCTTGCCGGGATTCTTTTTCGCATACGCGGCCAGCTCCTGCACGTTGTTGGCCGGCAGGCCGTTGCGCGCGATCAGCACCAGCGCGTTGCTGATCGCCAGGCTGACGGGCGCCAGGCTGCGCTGCGGGTCGTAGGGCAGCTTGGCGTACATGCTCTTGTTGATCGCCAGCGTGACGATGTTGCCGAAGCCGATGGTGTAGCCATCGGGCGGCGCCGACGCCAGGGCCTGCGTGCCGACGATGCCGCCCGCCCCGCCCCGGTTTTCCACGATGACCGGCTGCCCCAGTTCGCGGCCCAGCGCGTCGGCAATCGGGCGCAGCACCACGTCGGGACCGGAGCCCGCGGCGTACGGGACGATGAGCTTGATCGGCCGTTCCGGCCAGTCGGCGCGGGCGGCGCTGGCAGCGGTGGCGGCCAGCAGGACAAGAAACAAGGAAACGGCACGGCGGGCAAAGATCGGCATGGCATTCTCCTGAAGCGCTTTTTCGGGCCAGGCCTCTCGGTCTTGCCGGGCCTGATCGACGATCAGCTTAGGGATCGCCCGCGCTGCATGTAAGGCTATATTTTTGTTAAGGTGACTACCCCAGGTTGTCAGCCGAAAAACCGTCATGAAAGACCATCAACTACGGGCGTGGCTGAAAGTGGCCGAACTGCGCAGCATCCGCGCCGCCGCCCGCAGCCTGCACCTGAGCCAGGCCGCCGTGACCAAGGCCATCAAGGAACTCGAAACCGAACTGGACGCGCCGCTCCTGACGCGCAGCCCCAAGGGCATCGCCGTCACCGAATGCGGCGAGCATCTGACGGTGCGGGCGCGCCTGGCGCAGGCGCAACTCGCACTGGCGCGCCAGGACATCCGCCAATTGCTCAGCGGCGCGCAGGCCCGGGTAGCGGTGGGCGTGACGCCCATGGTCATGCTCAGCGTGCTGCCCGACGTGCTGGCCGAATTCCGGGCCAGCATGCCGGCCGCGAACGTCAAGGTGTCGGAAGGCCTGCTGGCCTCGGTGCAGCCGGCGCTGCGCAACGGCGCGCTGGACTTTGCGCTGGCCTCGCGCATGAACGACGGCGCCGGCGGTCAGGAATTCGAATTCGAGGAACTGCGCCCGCTGGAATTCATGATCGCCTGCCGCAAGGGCCATCCGCTGGCGCGCGCGCGGCGCTGGGACGATATCCGCGGCTGCGAATGGCTGCTCAACGTCTCGGGCGGCAGCCATACCGAGGCCTTCCTGCGCGGTCTGCGCGCGCACGGCCTGCCCGAGCCCGCCCGCGTCATCGAGTGCGACACCTTTGGCGTCATGTGGAGCCTCATGACCCGCAGCGACGCGCTCATCATCTGCCCGTCCGGCATGCTCAACATCAAGCCCTACGGCGACGAGGCCCGGCGCGTCCGCGCGGACGTGCCGATGCCGGTCGCCAGCATCGGCATCATGACCCTGCAGGGCACCCCGCTATCGCTGGCGGCCGCCACCATGGCAGACCTGTTCCGGCGGCGCGTGGCGGCGATGCCGTAAAGCCAGAGGAACGCGTCGAGCAGGCCCGCCGCATGCGCGGCGTAGACCCAAATTCAGGGGCCGGATTGTCTCCCGATTTTTTGTATGCAAAAATATACAAAAAACGCGCCGAGACAATCTTGCCCATTCCGAAAAGCAATTCGCAGGCCTTTGCCGCCTACAACGAGATCAAGCGACGCATCCTGGTGGGCATGTTCACGCCCAGCCATCGACTGCGCGAAGTGGAAGTCGCCGACCAGCTCGAAATGGGCCGCACCCCCGTGCGCGAGGCGCTCAAGCGCATCCAGGACGAAGGCCTCATCACGCATGAGCCCGGCCGCGGACTGGTCGTCACCACGATGGACCAGCAAGAGGTCGGCGAGCTCTACTCCATGCGCGAAGTGCTGGAGGGCGCCGCCGCCGCCTTCGCCGCGCGCCACGCCACCGACGCCGAGATCGCCAACATGCAGGCCATCCTGGACGAAGGCGACAACGGCGACCCCGTCGCGCAGAACCTGCGCTTTCACCAGGCCATCTACAGCGCCGCGCACAACCGCTACCTGATCCGCTCGCTGCAGTCGCTGACCGAGACCACCTATCTGCTGGGACGCAGCACGCTCAGCTCGTCCGAGCGGGCCGGCCGCTCCAACCAGGAACACCAGGCCATCGTCGACGCCATCCGCGCCCGCGACGTCCAAGGCGCGCAAGACGCCGCCCAACACCATATTCACCAGGCCCTGCTGGAACGCCTAAAGATGCTGCGCCAGGGCTGAGCGCGGCCGTCGATCGGAGACAAGTCGATGAAGCAGTTCAACGTATCCCCGCAGCGTCTGCTGGCGGGGCTGGCCCTTCTATTGCCCGCGGTTTGCGCGCCGGTGGCCGCGTCCGCCGACACCTATCCCAGCCGGCCCATCACGCTGGTGGTGCCTTTTGCGGCGGGCGGCGGCACCGACAGCATTGCGCGCGACATGGCGCGCACGCTGGCCGACAAGCTGGGCCAGTCCGTGGTCGTGGAGAACCGCGGCGGCGGTGGCGGCTCCATCGGCGCCGCGTTGGTCGCCAACGCGCGCCCCGACGGCTACACGCTGCTCTTTGCCACGTCG
This sequence comes from Achromobacter sp. 1012554356, assembly GCF_059760815.1. Classification (NCBI taxonomy): domain Bacteria; kingdom Pseudomonadati; phylum Pseudomonadota; class Betaproteobacteria; order Burkholderiales; family Alcaligenaceae; genus Achromobacter; species Achromobacter sp. 1012554356. The sequence goes on from NZ_JCBANC010000015.1 coordinate 114,239, forward strand.
ACCTTCGTGACCAACGCCGCCGCCGGCATCAGCACCACCTACGACGTGCGCAAGTCCTTCGCCCCCATTGCCATGCTGGGCCGGGGCCCGCTCTTCGTGGTGACGGCCAAGGACCTGAAGCTGACCTCCATCGCCGGACTGCGCGAACTGGCGGCCAAGCCGGACGCCGACCTGAACTTCTGCTCGGCGGGCAACGGCAGCATCAACCATCTGGCCGGCGAACTGTTCAAGCAAAAGACCCACGCCGCCATGACGCACGTGCCGTACAAGGGCAGCGGCCCGGCCACGGTCGATCTGCTGGCTGGTCGCGTCCAGGTGTTCTTCGCCACCGTGCCCACCATCCTGTCGCAGGTGCGGGACCAGCGCGTGGACCTGCTGGCCGTCACGGGCAAGACGCGTTCGCCGCTCTTCCCCAACACGCCCACCGTGGCCGAGGCGGGCGTGCCCGACTTCGACATCACGACGTGGTGGGGCGTCCTGGCGCCGGCCGGCACGCCGCCAGAGGTCGTCACCAAGCTGAACCAATCCATCAACGCGGCCGCCGCCGACGCGCTGGTGGCCGACCGCCTCAAACACGAAGGCGCAGAGGCCATCACCGGTTCGCCCGACGACTTCGGAAAGGCGCTGGCCGCCGAACTGGAGATGTGGCAAGGCGTGGTCAAGAAGTCCGGCATGGCGCTGGACTGAGCCACCGCGCGCACCGGCCGCACAGAGACAACAAGGAGACACCATGCAGCACAAACCCTATTCCTTCGATCCCGCGCGCCGCCGCCTTCTGCAAGGCGCGGCGGCCGGCACGGCATTGATGCTGGCCGGCGCGGCACACGCGGCGGATGCGTACCCGTCCAAGCCCGTGACGATGATCGTGCCCTACGCGCCCGGCGGCCAGGGTGATGTCTTCGCCCGCATCCTGGCCGAACGCCTGGGCACGGAATTCAAGCAGACCTTCATCGTTGAAAACCGCCCCGGCGCGTCGGGCGCGGTGGGATCGCGCATCGTGCTGCGTGCGCCGGCGGACGGCTACACGCTGCTGCTCGGCCAGACCGGCGAAATCGCCGTCAACCCTTACGCCATGAAATCGCTGGGCTACGACCCGCTGCGCGAGTTCGCGCCGGTGATTCTTGTGGGCGATTCACCGCTGGTGCTGGCCGTGCCGGAAAAGTCGCCTTATGCGGATCTGGCCGCGCTGATCGCCGCGGCCCGTGCCAAGCCGGACGCCTTGGCCTACGCATCCTCCGGCACCGCCACGCCCGGCCACCTGGCCGCCGCCGCGCTGGCGCTCGGCACGCAAACCCGCATGATCCACGCGCCCTGCAAGGGTGCGGGCCAGGCCATGTCCGACCTGCTGGGCGGCCACGTCGACTTCTTCTTTTCCAGCGCATCGGCCGCCATGCCCCATATCAACAGCGGCCGCCTGAAGGCGCTGGCGGTATCCTCGCGGGAGCGCCTGGGCATCCTGCCCAGCGTTCCCACCATCAGCGAGGCCGCCGTGCCGGACTTCCAATTCAGCCTGTGGGGCGGTGTCTTCGCGCCCGCGCAGACGCCCCCGGCGGTGGTCGAGCAGCTCAACGCCAAGCTGAACGCCATTCTGGCCGAGCCCGCGATCAAGTCGCGGCTTGAAGGCGACGGCGCCGCCGTGCGCCCAAACACCTCGCAGGAATTCACGGCCTTCGTGCGCAGCGAAGCCGCCAAGTATCAGAACCTGGTGCAAGCCACCGGGGTCCAGGTCGAATAAGCCCGGCCCATCAACCCACAGGAAAACGCTCCCATGAAAATCGTTGTACTCCCCGGCGACGGCATCGGCCCCGAAACCATGGCGGTCGCCGTCGACGTGCTTGAAGCCGCGTCGCGGCGCTTCGGCCTGAATCTGCAGTTCGACCACGACATCGCGGGCCATGACAGCCTGAAAAAGCACGGCGCCACCGTCACGCCCGCCCTCCTTGAAAAGGTCAAGGCATCCGACGGCCTGATGCTCGGCCCCATGGCCACCTACGACTTCAAGGACGAGGCCCGCGGCGAGATCAATCCGTCGATGTACTTTCGCAAGAAGCTCGACCTGCACGCCAACATCCGTCCCGCTCGCACCTACCCCGGCATGCAGGCGCGCCTGGGCGAATTCGATCTGGTCGTGGTGCGCGAAAACACCGAAGGCTTCTACGCCGACCGCAACGTCGAGTCCGGCGGCAGCGAAATGCTGATCACGCCCGACGTCGTCGTATCGCTGCGCCGCATCACCCGCCAGTGCTGCGAGCGCATCGCGCGCACCGCGTTCGAGCTGGCCATGACGCGCAACAAGCACGTCACGATGGTCCACAAGGCCAACGTGCTGAAGCTGGGCGACGGCATGTTCCTGGAAATGTGCCGTCAGGTCGCCCAGGAGTTTCCGGACGTGCGCGTGGACGACGTGATCGTCGACGCCATGATGGCGCACGTGGTGCGCGCGCCCCAGCGCTACGACGTCGTCGTCACCACCAACATGTTCGGCGACATCCTGTCCGACCTGACCGCCGAACTGTCGGGCAGCCTTGGCCTGGGTGGCTCGCTGAACGCCGGCCGCGACTACGCCATGGGCCAGGCCGCGCACGGCTCGGCGCCCGACATCGCCGGCCAGAACATCGCCAACCCGATCTCGCTTATCCTGTCGGGCGCGATGCTGCTGAACTGGCACGGCCAGAAGACCGGCAACGCCGCGTTCGCGCAGGCCGCCGCCGCCATCGAGGCCACCATCGCCGACACCATCCTCGCGCAGGAATGCACGCGTGACGTGGGCGGCAAGTTGGGCACGCGCGAAGCCGGCGCAGCCTTCGTCGCCCGCCTGCAGGCGGGCTGATCATGACGGCGCCGCAGCTTCCCGCCGGCGCCTGCGACTGCCACGTGCATGTGGTGGCGCCGCAGGTCGACTATCCCATGCTGGCGGACCGGCATTACACGCCCGGTCCGGCGTCAGCGGATGCGCTGCGCGCGCACCTGCAACGGCTGAGCCTCGCCCACGCCGTCATCGTGCAGCCCAGCATCTATGGCAGCGACAACCGCCTGCTCGTCCACAGCCTGCTGGCCCTGGATGGCGCGGCGCGTGGCGTGGCGGTGGCGGATGACGATGTGGCCGACGCCGAACTCTCGCACCTGCACGATGCCGGAGTACGCGGCGTGCGCGTCAACCTGGAAAGCACGGGCGCCAGCGACGCCGCCGCCGTCAGCCGCGCCCTGTCGGCCTGGGCCGGCCGTCTAGCGGGGCAAGGCTGGCACATCCAGGTCTACGCCTCGCTGGACGCCATCGCCAGCGCCGCCCCTGCGCTGGCCCGGCTGCCGGTGCCGGTGGTGCTGGATCACTTTGCGATGATTCCGGCGCGGCTTGCGCAGGACGATGCGCGAATCCGGCAGGTGCTGGACCTGGTGGGCAGCGGAGCCGCCTACGTCAAGCTGTCGGCGTCCTACCGCATCAGCGCGGCCCCCGATGATGCCGGTGAAGCCGAACGCGTGACCGTGCTGGCACGCGCCTTCATTGGCCGCAATCCGGAACGTGCGCTGTGGGCCAGCGATTGGCCGCACACCAATCGCGAACCGGGCAAACAGCCCACCGAGGTCAGCGCCTATCGCGACATTCCGGCCGTGCGCCTGCTTCGCGAAATCGAAGCCTGGCTGCCGGACGCCGCGCTGCGGCGCCAGGTGCTGGCGGCCAATCCGGCGACGCTGTATGGTTTCTAGTCCTTAGCGCAGCGGAGACCGCCGCATGAATCTTTCGCTACGCCACATGAAGGCCTTCACGGCCCTGGCGGCATTGCGCAGTTTCACGCGCGCGGCCGAACACTGCTGCCTGACCCAGAGCGCATTCAGCGCTTTGATTTCCAACCTGGAAAGCGACCTTGGCGTAAAGCTGTTCTCGCGCAGCACGCGCAACGTCGAACTGACGGCCGAGGGCGAAGCCTTCCAGAACATCGTCGCCCACCTGCTGCCCGAGACCGAGCGCGCCCTGGCCGAAATGCGCGACCACGTCGAGCGGCGCAAGGGCCGCGTCGCGCTTGCCGCGCTGCCGTCGATATCGTCGGGCATCCTGCCAGGCCTCATCGCCCGCTTCAGCGCGGATTACCCGGGCATCAGCGTGCAGGTGCAGGACGTGGCCAGCACCGTGTGCATCGACATGGTCCGCAACCGCCAAGTGGATTTCGCGCTGTGCGCGGCCGTTTATCCCAGCACCGATCTCGACATCGAGGTGCTGGCGCGCGACACCTTCCATTTCATCTGCCCCGCCAGCCACCCGCTGGCCTCGCGGCGCCGCTTGTCGGTGCAGGACGTGTTGGACTATCCGATCATCGGATTCGAAAGCAACAGCAGCATCCGCCAGCATCTGGACGCCGCCATCTACCCCCGGCAGTGGCTGCGCTCGCATCAGGTCAACAGCCTGTCCACGGCCGCCGGCTTCATCGCAGCCGGCCTGGGCGTCACCATTGCGCCCACCTTGGCGCTCTTTCAGTTCCGGCTGGCCGGCTTGAAAGCCGTGCCGCTGACCCTGCCGATCAACGAGCGCGACATCTGCCTCGCGCGGCGCCGCGATGCCACCGATTCGCTGGCCGCGCAGGCATTCCTGGCGCTCCTGCGCGAACACCTGCAGCCCTCCGTGCAGGCGCTAGCCCACACCCTCGACTGAACCACTCCGGGCAAAAGCCCGCCTGCGGGCGCGACGGCAGCAATGCCGCGCGCCCTCTGCTGCACGCCCATTTCAAGCCCCCGGGCATTTATCGATTTTCTCGATTTTCTTATCAAAATTATCCATTCATCGACTGAGACGGCCTGTCTATCATGGGTTCCACAACAGCAGAACAATCCAAGGAGACAACCTCATGAAGCGCCTTGCCCGTGTCCTCGTTGGCGGCTGCCTGTCCGCCGCCCTTGCCGCTGCCGCCCCCCTCGCCTTCGCCGAGAACTATCCCGCCAAACCCGTGCGCCTGATGGTCGGCATGGCGCCCGGCGGCTCCAACGACACCGTGGCCCGCCTGGTCGCCGCCGAACTGTCCAAGACCTGGCCGCAGCCGATGATCGTCGAGAACAAACCGGGCGCGAACAGCACCATCGCCACCGGTGAGCTGAAGCGCTCGCCCGCCGACGGCTACACGCTGATGCTGGTGATCTCCTCGCACGTCACCAACACGCTGCTGTACCCCAACCTGACCTACACGCTCAAGGACTTCGCGCCGGTCTCGCTGATCGCCGACACGCCGTTCGTGCTGGTGGCCAATCCCAAGTTCGAGCCCAACACCACCAAGGACCTGATCACGCTGGCCAAGCAGAAGGAGCGCGGCATCGACTTCGGCACGCCCGGGCAGGGTTCCACGCAGCACATCTCGCTGGAGCTTCTGGACCAGATGGCCGGGATCCGCATGAACCACATCCCCTACAAGGGCGGCGCGCCCGCGCAGACCGACGTAATCGGCGGGCTGATTCCGCTGATCTTCGCTACCCCCACGCAAAGCCTGCCGTTCATCAAGCAGAACAAGCTCAAGGCGCTGGCGGTGACCTCCAAGGAGCGCCTGCCCCAACTGCCCGACGTGCCGACGCTGGCCGAATCCGGCGTGCCGGGTTACGAGGCCAACGTGTGGTTCGGCATCATCGCGCCCGCCGGCACGCCGCCGCAGGTTGTCGACTACCTGCACAAAGAGATCTCGCGCGTGGTGCGCCAACCCGACATGCAAGCGCGCCTGGACGAAATGGGCCTGAAGCCGCTGGATGAATCGCCCGCGCAGTTCCAGCAATTGATCGACAGCGAAAAAGTTAAGTGGGCTGGCGTCATCAAGCAAAGCAACATCAAGTTCGACTGATCCCATTCAACCCGGAGCATCCCTGCATATGCCTACCATCGAATCCGTCTCTGTCTGCATTGCCCGCGTGCCGCTCGCGAACCCGGTCACGTTCTCCACACGCCAGGTCAAGGCGCGCGAATACTGCCTCGTGCGCGTGCGGTCCACCGACGGCCAGGAGGGCCTGGGCTACTGCTACGCCGTGAACAGCGCGGGACGCCTGTTGTCTGTCGCCGTGACCGACCTGCTGGCGCCCCGCTTGATCGGCCAGGAATCACTGCGCGTCGAAGGCCTGTGGAACGAGCTGTACCAGGAAGCCTTGCTGCTGGGCCGCGCCGGCGGCGTGATGCGCGCGCTGTCCGCCATCGACACCGCGCTGTGGGACTTGAACGCGCGCAGCGCCGGCGTTCCGCTCTACCAATACCTCGGCGCCATGGTGAAGGACCGCGTGCCCGCCTACGCCAGCGGCGGTTACTACCAGCCGGGCAAGACGCCGGACAAGCTGGCCGCGGAAATGGCGCAGCACGTCAAAGAGGGCTTTCGCGCCGTCAAGATGAAGGTCGGCCTGGAAAGCGTCGCGGGCGAACGCAAGCGAATCGCCGCCGTGCGCGAGGCCATCGGCGACGACGTACGCCTGATGCTCGACGCCAACAACGCGTGGCGCGACCTGCCCACCGCACTGGAATACATGCGCGCGTTCGAGCCCTATCACCCCTTCTGGATCGAAGAGCCCTTCTCGCCCGACGACATCGACAACCACGTGCGGCTGGCGCGCGCCACGCCCGTCACCGTCGCCACCGGCGAAGTCGAAGCCGGCCGCTGGCGATCAGGTCCTTGAAGCGCCAGCGGCG